>DXCW01000070.1 GCA_019115805.1 Candidatus Sphingobacterium stercorigallinarum | reverse complement strand
CTGATAATAATCGAAGACAATATTCATGCGGTGATCCAGTAGCGTTGCATCCAATCCGATGTCTGCTGTTTGGGAGGTTTCCCAGGTGAAGTTTTCGGATTTGGGACTGGGTACGCGCGTATAGGTATACTGTTCGCCGTCCAACAGATAGGGGGAGCGGGTCATGCTTAGGATAGATAAGTAATCGAACGAGCCGATGTTTTGATTTCCCAGCGCGCCATAAGAACCACGAATTTTTAGGCTGTTGATAACTGGCAATAGCGGTTGAAAGAATGATTCATCGGAAATTTTCCAACCGGCCGATATCGATCCGAAGAATGCCCCTCTGGAATCCCGGCTAAACTTGGATGTCAAATTGTGCATCCCGTTCACTTCTATCAAGTACTTCTCATTGAAATTGTAGTTTGTTCTTAAAAAGATGCTGCGGTTGGCGTATTTGTCGTCATCGTCGCTGGCTTCAAAAAGACCGGTCGCTAGATTCAACGCATGTTCTTCTAAACCCAGGATAGGATCCTGGTGCGCGACCGTTTCGTAGTGGTTCTTAAAAGTTTCGTAGGTGAAACCAGAGGTAATATCGAAGTTATGCTGGCCTAGTGATTTCTTGTAATTCGCGTAGGCATTCACGTTGATCGTTTCCTGTTCGGTATTGCTCTTATAAATTTTAGCGGGTCCGGCATCCGCATAATGCGACAGCACCGTATTTCGATTGTTAAAGGAGTGCGATAAGTACGGACCGGTATTATCCCACCAACGGTTGCGGTACCAGTGATAGTACAGATAAGATACGTCCCCGTGCAAGGTTAACGATTCGTCCAATAATTTCAGATCGGCTCCGAATGTATTTAGAAAGCTAGACGTGTTGGTTTTGTACTCGGATTGTTTTTCAATAAACTGACGATAGAATCCGATATCGGTGGGTACCGTCTGGCCATCGATGTCTATGGTTTCGGGCATCAAGGGATTGGTGTTGTCAATAAAACGCCATGGATTGGAACTGAAGCCGTATAAATAGGTGTTGGGAATATCGTCACGACGCATAGTAGCAGACGACTTGCTAAAAATCGTGAGCTGATCGGATACTTGAAAGCTGTTGTTCGCTCTGAAATTGAATCGATCGATTTTTTCTGGTTTGAATTTGAGATTTCCCTCTTCGTGATTAAAATCACCCGAAAGATAGTATTTGTATTTTTCCCCTCCTCCGCGTAAACTGAGGTTGTGGTTTTGTTGGGGTGTGAATTCACGGAACCATTCTTCATAATAATTGATGACCGGTCCGCCTAATAACAGCGTCGCTTTTCCGCCGATGTTCTGTAAATCGTACATCGGTAAGGATGGATCGGCAGCTACTTGATAGGGATATTGTACTTGAGGATCGGTATAGTAGGTTTGACCGATATTGCCGTTGAATTCACGTTCCTGGATTTCGAGATAATCCAGTCCCGTGTATACTTTTGGAATGCGGGTCGCCTTTCCCCAGCGGAAGTTGTTGTTGTAATTGATCTGCGGTTTTCCTGCAACGCCTTCTTTGGTGGTGACCAGAATGACACCATAGGCTGCTCTTGCTCCGTAAATGGCGGCCGATGAAGCATCTTTTAGTATGGAAATGTTTTCAATACTTTGTGGAGATATGTTGTTGAGCTCGAAAGAGCTAATGGGTACACCGTCTAGAAGAATGAGTGGGGAGCCTCCATTGATGGAGGTATTACCGCGTACATTGAAGGATGCGGCGCGTCCAGGTTTCCCATCACTGATGCCGATGTTGACGTTGGCTACTTGGCCGGCCAAGGCCTCGCCCAAATTCGTCGCTTTGTAGGTCTCTAGCCGCTTGCTGTCGATTTGATCCACTGCGCCGGTGAGATTTGCTTTCTTTTGTGTCCCATAACCCACCACGACGACTTCTTCGACTTCCGCCGACTCCATCAGCATCGTGACATCGATCGTTGTGCGCTGCCCCGTCTCGATCGTTTGTTCGGCATACCCCATGTATCTGAAAACGAGGGTCGCTTCATCGGGTACTCGTAGCGCATAGTGGCCTTCAGCATTCGTGCGGGTATTGATTCCGGGTTCATTTTCCACGCTGATGGTGACGCCTTGTAATGGGCCGTCTGCATCACGTACCGTGCCGGATATGCTCCGATCGGTCTGTTGTTTTTCGCTGATGATAATGGTTCCATTTACGATTTGGAAAGACAGATTTTTCCCCCTTAGGGCCTTGTTTAAAATTGAGGGTACGGATGCGTTGGAAATGTTTAACCGGTTGATCCGGAGATCTCGGACGATATTTTGGTCGTAAAACAACCTGAGATCGCTTTGTTTTGAAACCTCCTCCAGCACGGCCTCTAAAGCCGCGTTGCTCATATTAATCGTTATGTTTTGGGCTTTTCCAGACGCAAATGCACCGGCAGAGAGCCCAAATATCAGCAACATGGTAAGTTTCGTCATGATCAGATACTTTAGTTCAGGCCGCAGATGTTCGTTGCGTTTTTCGTCCCGCCTGAATAATCGAGAAAAATAAATCATAAATTTGTACGTGTTTTATGGTAAATAATTTGTTGGATACGGATTGTTTATACAAGGCACATTTTCAAGGGGGATGCGCCAACATCCCTCTTTTTCGTTGCCGGTGTCTTGTTATTTGTTATTTATCATATTCATTTTTATAGTTAGATGGATTCGGTGACGATTTTTCGTCCGCTGATTTTAAACGCTTGTCCGGTTGCGATGGACAGAATATTTAGCACTTTTGACAGGTTTTGATTACGATCTATACTGCCCCTGAACGACGATGTGGTTTCTGGTTGCTGCAGGTTTTCAAACTCCACATCATACCAGCGGCTGATTTCTCGACAGACCTCTTGCAGGTTATTTCCATCGAAATAAAACTCTCCTCTTTGCCAGGCGAGGTCTTTGTCCAGGTTGGACGTTTTTACGATGAAAAGATCGTGTTGACTTCGCGCTTGTTCTCCGGGTCGTAGCACACCTTGTTGATCAGCTGAAGTCACTTTGACTGATCCCTCAACCAGGGTGGTGATCACCTCTTCCTGATAGGCAGATACGTTGAAAGCGGTGCCTAGCACCTCAATTGTGGTTTCCGCAGCTTCAATAATAAAAGGGCGTTTGGCATCGGGTTTCACATCGAAGTAGGCCTCGCCAGTGAGTTGAACGCGTCTTTCGTTTGGACTGAAGGCGCTGGGATAGCTCAGCGAGCTCTCCGCATTTAACCAGACGTTGGTGCCGTCTTCAAGTTGCACTTGGTAGGTCGACGCGATGGGTGTGGAGAGTTGAAGACGCTGAGGTTTTCTTTTGGAATAGGTTTTTAGGTTGGGGTCAGGTTTTGCTATTTCTATCCCTTCTTCGTCCCGCAGTATTGCGGTGCTCTCGGCGGGCCGAATGTCGTTCGATAGATATTCGGCAGATGGGGCATTGGTTTCTAACGCGCTAAAATAGGAGATGCCCGCCCAGAGGAAAAGGGCTACAGAAGCCGCCGCAATTCCTATCCCTATTCGCCGCGCGTGCTTTTTAATCGGGACGGGTTGGCTATGCGGTGTCAACTGGCTTTCAAAGCGCTTGTATATCGATTCTGCTAAATGACCAGGGGCATGCGGATCCGCTAAAGACGAATCAGGAAGCTCGCTGAACCACTGTTCGATTGCTTGCTTTTCTTCCGCGCTGCATGTTCCTTCTCGATACTTTTTCAGTAACGTATGTAAGGTTTGGTTTTGGTTTTTATCGGCCATATACTTCTATAACCGATAAAAACTCAGGTAGGTACCGAGAAATTTAGAAATAAATCTATTTTTATTTGAATCTTAGCCGTAACCTGTTCAAAGCTAGGGATATGTTGTTTTTAACGGTTTGTTCCGAAAGTGCAAGATGTTGAGCGATTTCCTTAATAGACATATCCTGGTGACGACTCATTCGAAATGCCTTTTGCATTGTCGTGGGCATTTTTTCTACCTCAGATTCGACCTCTAGGTGGAGTTCCTCAGCCATTAAGAGTTCTTCATTACTCGGTGCAGCAGTGTTTGGCTGGATGTACTGTTGTAGCCGAGCGATTTTGGATTGATAGCGTTTGTGCTTAACCATCCAGTCGATGGTTTCAAACTTTGCGGATTGATAGAGATACGGGGATAAACTCTGGGTGATGCTGATGCGCGCCGCATTTCTCCAAAGAGAATGGAAAATATCTTGGAGAATTTCTTGGGTATCTTCTATGCAGTTGATTCGTCTGTTTATATAATGGAATAAGGGGGTGGAATACCGGTCTATCACCTCTTTATAAGCCGTGGTGTTGCCTTCAGCAATTTTGACTAACAAATGCGGATCTCCGAGCAATTTCATAATTTATTTGTGAGCGTATTTGTTGATGGGACAAATCTATCCTTTGGTTATTAATTGAATGTTAAGTTATCAAAATTTTAGTAAATCCCCGTGTTCTAATGTGATGAAGGATGGAAAAAGATAGAGGGCGGGATCTGTGCAGTACGCCATTTGAGATGATGACGTTGTTCCGCCGGGCTTTGGTGATGACATAACGGTAGGCTTTTAGGTAGCGTGGGAGCGAAAAAAATCGGGGCGGTTCCTGTTAAGGTACTGCCCCGATAAGGGTTATTTATGCAATAATAGCGACTGGATTGCGAATGAATTTACTCGTCAGCCGTCGTGATCTCGATAACGGGGCTGTAGTTGTAGTAGTTGCCCGTATTGATAGTCCGTGCCCCTCCCCGAACATAATAGGTCGTATTCGGCTCGAGGTTTTCAAACACATAAGTCTGCTGCTGATTCTCGATCAGATCATCTGCCAGAGGTTCCGTGTCGACCAACTCGCGTTGGGTGAAAAAATTAATGTCCAACGAATTGGTGGTGCCAATAATGGCAGCCAAACGTGCGATCTTTTGATCCGGATTGCTGGCTCCTCGGTTTACCGTCAACGTCACGGTAGCGGAGTTAGCAGTTACTTCTGTGACCTCGGTTTCAATGTGGAGGTAAGCTTGTACAACGATATCGTGCTGGGTTTGTCCCTGTATATCGATATGTACCGTGTCGCGGTAGAAAAAAGGACCGTTTACCACCACCTTATAGTTGCCATCAAACAGCATATCATTATTGTATGTGCCGTCTGGATGAAAGGAACTGTTTATACTGGTGGCGTTATTGCTCAAATCCGTTTGGAAGAGCTGCAATTTTGCTCCGTTGATGGCTTGCTGCGGGATCGGCTCCATGGTTTCCTTGTCTAGAATGCGACCCTGTAAACCGGCAGCAGGCGCATCGTAATTATCCTTGGAACAAGATCCAACTACTAAAGCGAATAGACACAAGCCCAAGGTGGTTATATTATTTATTTTCATTGCTAGTCGAATTAATATAAGGGGTTTTGAATATAAGTAGGATTCCCTTGAGGAAGCGGTTCGTAATACAATTTTTCCGGGAACGTCCGTGGGTTCTTTGGCGCATTGACTTTCTCAAAAATATAGCTCATCTCGGAGACGTCTTTGCCTTCCTCCCAAACCAACCACGGGTATAGTGCATGCGCTTGATAATTGTTCAACACTTCGGTTGCCACGCGCCAACGGCGCATATCCCATAGGCGGTGATTTTCAAAAGCAAGCTCTACTTTACGTTCGTGACGCACTTGCTCCAGATTAATACTGTTACGAGTGGCAATCCCAGCACGACTGCGGATTTGGTTCACAGCTTCTAAGGCCTCTGTATTTCGACCTAACTCCATAGCCGCCTCTGCATAGTTAAGAAGCACCTCGCCGTAACGGAAGACGATAAATGGTGTCGAGGATTCTCCAAAATTAACACGCGTGTTCGGATTCATCGACTTTTTAACGTAAAAACCTGTTTTACTTGGATCCCCTGTCGTTAGTGGCCCGTCCTTACCGACGATTTTAAAAGCGGAGGTATTATTCGGGTAGCCAGCGGTCAAATCTTCCGAGGTTCTTTTGCTCCCGTTGACCACGATGCCGCGACGGATTTCCAGTTGTCCGCCTTGCCAGTTTGAAAAAGGCAACATGATGCTGGCCAGCAGGCGAGGATCCTTGTCATTGAAAATATCAAAGGGGTTTTCGTAAAGAATCGGTTCTCCCGAGGCATCCGTTACTTTTAACTCACCGGATGACCCGTCGATATATTCGAATTCTTCGACCAGATCTAATGTGGGATTGGTTGCGCAACCGTAGTCTACTTTAAAGCTTTGCGGTGCATTATAGAAGTCATAACTGTGTCCCACTTCTGGGGTTCTATACACTTTGTTGAAAATAACTTCTTGGCTGTTTTCCGTCAGGAAAAGGTTCTGGAAATTCGCAGCTTTGTCTTCTCCCTCATCCAACAGTTGATAAACACCCGCATCTATAATTCGTTTTGAGGCATCATAAGACGCTTGCCAATACTGTTCCGCTTTGGTTGCAGAAATACCCACTAAACCGTTCAGTTGAACTTGTCCGTATTTCGCGATCGATGCAGCGTATAACATGGCGCGGCTTTTCAAGGCCAGCGCGGTATATTTATTGACCCGGTTTCTATCTGAACTGCTATAGTTCTCGGGTAAGTTTGCAATCGCCTCGTCCAGTTCACTTGCGATAAAGTCATAGACTTCATGCTCCTTGTTACGTGGAACAAATAATTCCGTAGGATCTTCCCCAACGGCATATTGTGCTGCCTCTGTCACCAGAGGTACCCCACCATAACGCTTCACCATTTGGAAGTAATGAAAGGCACGAATAAACTGGGCTTCGGCATGGAACCGTGTTTTTAATTCATCCGAGACATTGGCGTCAGGAAGTTTCTGCATAAAATCATTGACTCTACGAACGGCGGCATAATCCCAATACCCGAACCAGTTTCCGACGAGCGTTCCGTTAATGGTCCCGGAACCCCAAGTATAACTGCGTACGGCTTCATCGGTGACTGTCGCTAAATAGCCGGCCTGTTCGGCGACATGGTATTCAAAATCTTCCAATTGCATGTCGTTATACAATTGCGCGGTCAACGCCTCCAGTCCACTTTGGGATCCATAAGCATCCTCTTCAATAATGAGGTCTCGTGGTCTGCGATCTAGGAAATCTTTACTACATGCGGAAAATAGAACCGCTGTAGAAAGTACGATATAGGTTAAGTTAAATTTCTTTTTCATTAAACGTGCTCTAAAAACCCAATTTACATGGGAGGAATTGAGCTACTCTTCCTTCTTTAGTTTCTATGAATGTGTTAAAAGCCAATATTCAGTCCGGCGGTCCAAACCCGCTGGTGCGGATAATAATCGCCACGACCCTCTGGTGCTTCGGGATCGATATACTTGATCTTATCCCAAGTGAATAGGTTTTGACCCGATACAAATACACGTAGATTTCTGATCTTCGCTCTACTCACCCAGTCTTGGTTAAAAGTATAGCCAAACTCCAAGGTCTTTAGACGCAAGTAAGAGGCATCTTTTAACCAGAAGTCAGAGACTCGCTTATTATTATTGGCGCCGGAGGTGATGGTGGAAGGGTATTTTCCAGCCACCCACTCGCTATCCGGGTCGTTTAGATCGGCACGGTGCCAGCGGTCGGCGAACATGGCGTAAGCTGATGCGTTGTTGAACAACGGGTTTTGTAATTCACTCGAGAAATAGGCGTTAAAGTTCGATGCACCTTGAAAAAGAACCGAAAAGTCGAAACCTTTGTATGCAGCAGCTAGATTTAATCCGTAGAAGATTTCTGGCGTCGTACCGCGTCCGATGACCTGCTGATCCTGATCATCAATGATCCCGTCGTTGTTTAAATCGACATAGCGGATATCCCCAGGCAAAAGTGTTTTATTGGCTTGGTCATCGTGGATGGGCGCCGTATTGATTTCCTCTTGGTTTTGGAATTGCCCGTCTGATACATACCCCCAATAGATGTTGTCCCAGCGGTTGGTGAAATTGTTGCGCCAGTTGTGGTTCAAGTTGGTCGACTCCGCCCGTTCAATATAACCGTACTGCCGTCTAGCCCAGCTGAAATTTGGAGCTACAGAATAGGTCAACTCGCCGATGGTATTTTGGTGGTTTAGCGCGATTTCAAAACCGCG
>DXCW01000069.1 GCA_019115805.1 Candidatus Sphingobacterium stercorigallinarum | reverse complement strand
ACCATATTTCGCGGATCATCAGATAACATCACCTCGAGAAGATCTTGGACATCGCTGTAACCATCAATACCAAAATCCATCACCGGCAGGCCGTCTCGAACGCCTTTCTTCACTTTTTCATAAGCGAAACCTAGCGGCAGGGCCGAAGACAAATTTTGATCCTGTAAGGCTTGTTTTACATACCAGTCCGATTGCAAATATCCATAATTCAGGATCCGCACATCCGGCCGTACCCCCTCTACTTCCTGGACATACCAAAGGGGAAAAGTATCGTTATCTGCATAAGTGAAAAGGATGGCATTAGGTTCGCACGAATTCAGTACATTAATAGCCATCTCCCTTGGCAATTTACGGTCCGAGCGATCGTGACTCTCCCAATTCTGGGCGAGCATCAGCACCGGTATAGTCAAAAGACCAAGGGAAACATACTCCGGCAGGAACCGACCGCGGGAAATCGCGATACGTCTCAGTCCTCGACAGACCCATAGCGCACCCAATCCAATCCAAATGGCAAAAACATAAAACGAGCCTGCATAAGCGTAATCCCGTTCCCTGGGTTGCATCGGCGTTTGGTTTAGATAGAGGACAATCGCTAAACCGGTAAAGAAAAACAGACAGGCCACCACAAACAAATCTCTTGGGTTTCTTTTCCACTGAAAAAGACCACCCAATAATCCTAAAACCAAGGGAATAAAAAAGTAATGTTGCGAGCCACTATACGCATCAAAAGATTGCTCATAAGCATTCAAGCCAGGTATTCGTTGGTGATCCAGTGACGACAAACCCGACACCCAGTTGCCACGCATGCCGTCACCATGGCCCTGCAGATGATTCTGCCTACCGGCGAAATTCCACATGAAATACCTGTTGTACATATGTCCAACTTGGTAGTCAAAAAAAAAGCGAAGATTGTGGCCGAAATGTGGAGATTCTCCTGGCCGCAAGTCCAAGTACGATTGATAAAATGCAGCGTGATTCGGACTATAAAGTCGAGGAAAAAGAGTCTCTTTACCGTATCGATAACTCGAGGTTTGCTCGAACGGTTCATAAGTAACGTCTCCTTGTCGGTAGGCAGTAGTTTTATTGACGCCGATGATATCCGCATCGAAACTTGGTCCCTTTAACAACGGTTCTGTTTGATATTGTTCCCGACTCAAATACCCCAGCAATGAAAATATATCCGTCGGGGCATTATTATTTAATGAAATCGCTGTCTGTGCGCGGATCGGCAGCAAACTGTAGGAACTGAATCCAAAAAACACGAGACTTAGTCCTAGAAAAAATGCATTCATCATCGGTTTTCCCCTCTTGTGGGAGTGACAAATTCCATAGATCAGGATCAACAGCACAACCATAATAAAAACACCAATACCCGATCCAAACGGCAAACCGAGTTGATTTACAAATAGCAACTCGATCCATGCCGCTCCACGCAAAGCGTATTGAATGACCCCCCATAAAATCAAGGCCAACACCAGCATGCCAATAAACAAGGTTTTGGCAATCCCCCGGCTGTTTATTGTGCTCGACTTTCGGAAATACACCCATAAGGCAATCGCGGGGACGGTCAGTAAATTCAACAAATGTACGCCGATGGACAGCCCCATGACATAGGCGATGGCCAATAACCACCGGACCGCTCCAGGTTGGTCTGCTCGCCGTTCCCACTTCAGGGCCAGCCACACGACTACCGCTGTACAAAGCGAGGACATGGCATACACTTCCGACTCGACTGCGGAATACCAAAATGTATCGGTAAAACTAAAAGCTAAAGCGCCGACTGTAGCGGCTAAGAGTATAGGAAACGTATACCGGTCAGCCGCATCACCGCAGCATTTCCGCCCCAAAGCGCTGATGGTCCAAAACAGAAATGTAATGGTCAATCCACTACATACCGCCGAGCCGGCGTTCATCCAAAATGCGATCTGTTCCACATCGCCTCCTGCAAAATTCGAAAAAATGTTCTGCAACATTAAAAACAACGGGGCCCCGGGTTGATGAACAATTTGCAATTTATAGGCTGATGCAACAAACTCACCGGTATCCCACCAACCGGCAGAACGTTCTGCTGTGGACAGATAAACCGCCATTGCGATTATTCCACACAGCCATCCCAATACAGTGTTTGTTATTTGGTATTTGCGATTCATAATAGTAGGTTGAATAGTAACACACCAAATATAGAAAAAGAGCGCCTCCAGCCGCTAAAGATTAACATTTTTTAACCCCAGGCTATGGCGCATAAAAAAAGACGGAAAATCCGCCTTATTTGCTGTATGTCGTTTGGGCTATGCCAGCTGTTCCACAATTTTTTTCGTAGGTCCTGGATTACTCATGGTATAAAAATGTAGAACAGGTGCACCAAAATCAATCAACTCCTTACATTGATGAACCAACCATTCTTGTCCCACTTGACGCACCTCCGCATTGTTTTGGCATGCATCCACAGCTTCACTCAATTCTTCCGGTATATCTAAATGAAAAACCCGAGGCAATGTGATCAGCTGCTTTTTAGTGGTTAGTGGCTTCAATCCGGGAATAATCGGCACATGAATGTCATGCTCCCGACAGGTGTTCACAAACTCCTTGTATTTCTCCACGTTAAAAAACATCTGGGTGACGATAAACTCTGCGCCCATTTCAACTTTCTTTTTCAACCACCTAAAATCGGTGTTGAAATTAGGTGATTCAAAATGTTTTTCCGGATAGCCCGCCACCCCGATGCAAAAATCAGTTTTTTTCGAGTTCACGATATCCTCGTGCAAGTACTGTCCATTATTCATGTCGACGACCTGCTGCAATAATTCGGTCGCGTATGCATGTCCTCCTGGTGTAGGAATGAAATCTGCATCCCCTTTTCGCGCGTCTCCACGCAGGACCAATACGTTGTCAATACCTAAAAAATTCAAATCGATTAAAGCGTTTTCGGTCTCCTCTTTCGTGAATCCGCCACAGATGAGGTGAGGTACTGCATCCACCTTATATTTATTCATAATTGCGGCACAAATCGCGACGGTACCCGGACGCTTTCGGTATGCTACCCGCTCCAATAATCCATTTGCATGCTGTTTATACAAATAATCTTCACGGTGATAGGTCACGTCTATGAATGGAGGTTTAAACTCCATCAGTTCGTCCATCGTCCGAAAGATACTCTGTATACCCTGCCCCTTGGCTGGAGGAAGTAATTCAAAGGAAAAAAGTGTTTTCCCGTTTGCATTCTTAATGTGATCGATAATTTTCATAGTATGGGCTTCAATTCGCTAAGATGGCGTTTGATGTATAACCTATTCAAGCTCTTAGAGAAAACACAGTGGAAACCGTACTGAGCTTATCTGTCCCTATTCGGGTAGAATGTAGCACCTTGACTGGAGTCAGGTTGCTAAGGCTTCTTCGGGTCTATTCCCTCTGCCTTTCTCCATAAGCGAACGCTAATATCGGGATTCGAACGATCATCTCAAAATCGATTCGTTAAAAACAATTAAGTCGATATAGAAACTACTCAATAAACAGGCGTCTTTGGGTCAATCCAAATACGCATCAATCAATCCATCGGGGAGCCGCAGTACCACGACCTTCTCTTCTGGATCGATCCCCACAATGAGATCCTCATTCAATGGAAACATCACCTCAGCGTCTTCCATGGGCACCGTGGCAATAAATTGCTGCGGCATCTCTTGAACGATCGTAATTTCGCCGAGTTCTCCCTCCGATTCATCAATGGCAATGAAACCTACTAAATCCTTATACGTAAAGTCTTCTGGATCTCTCTGTGGCATATTATCCAAGGTCAAGTATACCTTTTTTCGCACAATAGCTTGCGCCTTATCGATATGATCCACGTCCTCAAGCGTCATGTATGCGGTGCTATTTTTATGGAGAGTAAGCGATTCGGTAAAATACGGGACCAACCGATTATCGATTTCCAGGAACAACACCTCTAAATTGAGGTTGATATAATCCTCAAAAGTAAAGAACAGCTGCACCTCTCCTTTCAGGCCGCGAGTCTTACTGATATAACCGATATAAAAACACTGATCTTTTTCCATAGCAACAGCAAAAGTACAGTTTTTTCCTTCAAATCTCATCTCTCCTTAAGGAGGAAAATCAGCCGAATAGCTCCATATCGACTGTGTCGGAAACCTGTTGAAAGTGGGACCGCTGAGCTTTTATAGTTATTGCAATAGCCGCCAACTAAAATAGCCGACCCTGCTTTCAGGATCGGCTATTTTAAATGCTTTCGCTAAAAGGGAACTAACCTTCTGTTTCTTCCGTGTTTTCAGCGGCAGATTCAGTACCTTCAGCCGGCTGAACATCTCCTTCTGCTTCGGGAGCCTCTTCTGCAGCGACTTCCTCTTCTTCTGGAGCATTCTTAGCGGCAAGTGCAGCAGCTCTTTCTTCCTTCTTTTTCGATTCAGCAGCTAAGGCAGCTTTCTTTGCTTCTTCTTGAGACTTCGCAATACCGGATTTTTGCCCTTCGATTTCAGCAGCTTTCTGCTCCAACCAATTGGCGAAAAGTTCTTCCGCTTTTGCCTCGTCAAACGCGCCTTTACTTACACCACCTAAAAGGTGCTTTTTGTACATCACGCCTTGAGAAGAAAGAATAGATCGAACAGTATCAGTAGGCTGTGCGCCTTTAACGATCCAATCCAAAGCTTTATCGAAATCCAGAACTACAGAAGCTGGATTTGTGTTTGGGTTATACGAACCCAAACGCTCGATAAATTTACCGTCACGAGGTGCGCGTGAGTCCGCGACCACTACATGGTAAAAAGGTTTCCCTTTTTTCCCGTGTCTTTGCAATCTAATTTTAGTTGCCATGTTTTAAATCTTTTATGTATTCAACATACCCCCCGTGCTTCATGCAAGAGGGGGACGCAAAGATACGAAGTATTGCGCATTATTAAAAACAAAATAAAAATGTATCGTTCTCCCTATCAAGGTCCTACGCGTGGGCAACAACCCGCTGTTCATTTCGTCCAGAATTGTTGGTGAATATATTTCTAGATTCTCTGCAGAATACCGATATTCAAACTCATACCATTGGATCAGAAATCTTATGCAGCAAAAGGCGCCATTAAAGATTGTTAAAGCATCGGCGGGGTCGGGTAAAACGTTCAACCTCACCCTGCACTACATCACTTTGCTTCTCCATAGAGAATCGAGCTACCGAGAAATTCTAGCCGTCACCTTTACCAATAAAGCAACGGCTGAAATGAAACACCGCATTCTATCGGTACTTCGAGGACTTGCCCAAGAGGACCAAACGACCGGTATCGGGTTATACCGAGACCTACTCCTGAAAGACAACCCCAGCTGGACGGCCGCGCTGATTGCTGAAAAAGCGCAGCGAATCTATCGGCAGATTTTACATGATTACAGCCGCTTCACCGTTAGTACAATTGATGGTTTTTCCCAAAAAGTCATTCGGAGCTTCACCTATGAGCTGAACTTGGAAGCCACCTACATGATCGAGATGAACACCAATAAGGTCAGAAAAGATCTAACGCTTATGCTCAACGAATTGCTCGATGAGCGAGCGGACCTTTTGGATTGGATCATTCAATACGCTGAACAACGCATTGATCAAAATGAAAACTGGAATTATCGGCAACAATTAATGAAATTAGCCGGACTCATTTTTTCAGAAAACTTTCAGGAATTCGATGCCCATCTTGCCAGTGCCGAGCCGGACATTTTCAATCAGCTCAATGAAGAGATTGAATCCAGAAGTACCACCTTTATCAATGCGCTGCAAGATACCCTAGACAATTTTACTACCGCATACCAAAACTTATCGATTGATCCCAGCGAGCTGGCTCAAAAAACACGGAATAAACTAGTTAAGGCTGGCCTCAAGAGGCTTCAAGCCGATCAACTCAGTATACGCGATATCCAAAAAGAGGTCTTCGTCGCCATGGCCGAGCTAGGTACTGACGAACGGATCTACATCAGTACTGACAAGAGCAAACAGATCCGATACGACATCCAACAGGCCATACGCCCTCACGTGGAAGCTTTTCACCGCCTTGCCCCCTTCTTTTCTCAATACATTGCTGACCGGGCCGTCAAAGAAAAACTATACTACTTACGGCTACTGAAAGAAATGAGTGATCTGCTGGGGAAATGGCGAAAACTATCCGGAGCTCAATTGATTTCAGATGCGCAAGTACTATTAAGCCGCTTAGGTCTAGACGAAAACAATGATCCGACATTCATATGGGAAAAAATTGGCAACAGGTACCGTTACTTTCTATTCGATGAATTCCAAGACACCTCCAGACTGCAATGGAAAAACTATAGTCCACTGCTTTTAAATGCGCTGTCTACTCCTTCCGGGCAAGTACACGAACACCTGGTGGTCGGCGATGTCAAGCAAAGCATCTACAGATGGCGGAATGGGGATTGGCGGATTCTGCTCCATCAGGTAGAGGAATCAATCGTTCAGAATTTCCACCTATCGGCTACATCTAAGAATGATTTTATCGAAGAGGCAACCTTGGACACCAATTACCGAAGTTCACCCCAGATCATCGCCTTAAACAACTATATATTTACCGCGCTCCCTCAGCAGCTTCAAGAGCTGCTTAATCAACAAATAGCCGACGAATTGGGGGAAGACGAGCAGCAGTGGTGGCAACAAACGGGAAACCACCGTATGCTGATCGAGGCCTATCAAAACAGCGCGCAAAAGGCCCCTCAACAACTCCCCGACCAGCAAGCGCAAGGCCGTATAGAAATCGAATACCTTCCGCCAGAAAATGGACAATATCGGGCAACAAAAGTACGTGGCGCTAGTCTGGAAAAATTATGTGATAAAATTGGAGAGTGGATCGGTAGTGGTCGATACCGACCCGATCAAATAGGCATTCTAGTTCGCGAAAATAAAGAAGCAAAACTGATTATCGACGCCCTCATGGCACACAAAGCGCAACATGGATTAGCTTATGATGTCGTTTCGGGGGATGCAATGTTGCTTCAATCCAATCACGCCATCGAATTGTTGTTGGAAACCATGCGTGCCATGGCATTTCCATCAGAAAAACACCTCATTCACCGCGCAAAAATCGTCTATCTGCTCCAGGCGCTCGATGAAGTCACACAATTTGATTCGCAAATCTGGTTAAAAATAAAAAGCAACCGCTTAGACGAACTCACTGAAATCCTTCCGGCCGCACTCATCGACCAATGGGAGCAGCTTCAGCGCTTACCCTTAAGTCAATTGCTGGAACGACTTATTGAAATCTATCAACTGGGCCGTCCCGGTAGCAAACACCTGCCGTATCTATTGGCCTTCAAAGATCTCACTACACAGTTCGTCGGAAGAGGTGAGCGTGGCCTCATTCACTTTCTTGAATACTGGGCAGATCACGGTGACCGAGCGACCTTACCCAATCACGGGAAACTAGAAGCCGTTGAAATCACCACCATCCATAAATCCAAAGGCTTAGCCTACGACGTAGTCATGGTGCCCTTTGCCGGATGGATGATCGACGGGAAACCGAGCTCAGAGGTGTGGTTTGACGTCGACGAATCGCCGTTTCATGCATTTGGGAAAATCCCGCTGAACTACAATAAGCTCTTAGGCAGTTCCAGCTTTTACCGTCAATATTATGAGGAAAAACTATTCAACTACATGGATTCGCTCAATACCCTATACGTTGCGATGACCCGCGCTAGACAACACATCTACATCACCGCGCCACTTTTTGTCGAGAAATCCGGAGGGCTTGAACGGAAAAACGAATACATTACCGACGCCCTCTTCCATGTTTTAGAAGCGCCAGCAGCGCCATTCCCCATGAAAGACTATCGGATCGACGTCAGTGAACCTGGCACCGGGCCTCGTCCTGTTTCAGGAGACCAACGGGACAGCACCAATCGCCACGTCCTTGCTTTAGCCAACTACCCCACCTCAGATATATTGGGCAAAGCCTTCCATAAGCCAGTCGCACGAGATATCACCGAGATTTTATCCCAAAGCGGCGCAGCCCGATACGGGTTACTCGCCCATGAAATAATATCAGAGGTACAGACTCATGATGAAATTGATCAGCGGATTAAGCAATTTCTAGAAGAAGGTCTGGTGAATCCAGCAGAGATCCCCCTTCTCCGGGATGAGATTTCGGCCATTTGGTTTCATCCCACCATCAAAACATGGTTTGCGGGGAATTACAAAATCTGGAGCGAATCCAGCATCATCACAGCCGATGGACAAACGCTGCGACCTGACAAAGTATTTACTCGAGAACAGGAAGCCATCGTATTAGATTTTAAGTTCACCAAAGGAGATTATATCGGTCATAAAACACAGGTTGCCGAGTACATGAACGCGTTGTATCAAGTGGGATACCACGAGATCAAAGGTTTTTTATACTATGCGAAAAACCGAGAATTAGTTCAAGTCATTTAATTCGTTCGTATGCACACACCATTCTTGCATTTAGTTGCCCAGAACATCCAGTCCAGGTTCGGAAAGGACATCACCGACATCGCTATCGTTTTTAACAATAAGCGTCCCATCACCTATCTAAAAAAATATTTAGCCCAGGTATACGCACAGTCCATATGGTCACCCGAATTCTACACCATACAGGATTTTTTTGCGCTCTCGAGCGATAAAACGATCGCCTCACCGCTGTCGCAATTTTTTCACTTACATCAAATCCATAATGTCATGCTCCAGGAGGAAGGTCTTGAACCGGAGGCACCTGAGGAGTTCTATCCGATTGCCGAAATCATTCTTCGAGATTTCGACCAATTGGATTATGAACTAGTGGATATCGATCAGATCTATCTCGATCTAGCTGAAGAGCAGCAAATTGACCTGCAATTTGCTCACCTTACCGCGCAGCAGCAGGCATTCATCAAACAGTTTTGGCAATCCTTCAGCGCACAAGGGCATACTGCCGTACAAGAGCGCTTTCTCCGCCTCTGGAGACGACTACCGACACTTCATAAACGGTTTAATCAACGACTCGTTGAGGAAAACCAAACGCGATTTCCTAGCGTCTATCGCGAGCTTGCAGAAGCTCCCCAATTGAGCGCGGTCTTTACTCAGAAATTCAAACAGGTCTTATTCATTGGCTTCAACGCGTTAAATCAGGCCGAGCAACAGGTTTTTAAGCGCTGGCAAGAGGAGGAGTTTGCACTATTTTACTTCGATCTGGATCGTTATTACCTCGACGATCCTATCCAAGAAGCCGGCTTTTTTCTGCGGAAGAACCTAGACGCAGTCGGATTAAAAAATGCGCTAGGGGATCCGCCCGCAGTACTGGGCCACCGAAAAACGCCTGTACATCTGAATCAATGTCTGGGAAAAAATGCGGAAACCAAATTGCTACACGATCAACTTCTGGAAAGTCACAAACAAAATCCGGAATGCAGCACCGCTATTTTACTCGCTGATGAATCGTTACTGGTGCCGTTGCTACAAAGCCTGCCCGATATCCAAGTGAATATCACCACCGGCTATCCGCTCGTACAATCGTCAGTATATGGATTGATCGATCTATGGATGGATATCCAATTGCTTATCACTCAACAAAAGCGCACCCAAATTCCTTTCCAATTGGTGGACACCTTTTTAGCCCATCCGTTGGTTCAAATCGGAGCGGATCAAAAAAACGACCTGCAGAAATGGACGGCCGATAAACAATTGTTTGAAATTGCCGTCTCCGATATAGACATTAGCACCGCCAATCTTCGGCACTTTTTCGACCCCTTGCCGGCAAGCGGCTTGTTTATCCCCACGCTGGTCGCACTCATCGACGATCTCCTGACACATCTCATTCAGCAAGAACATCAGTATCGCATTGAAACCCATTTGCTGGTCGAAGTGAAAAAAACGCTAAACCAACTGATCAGCCATACCGAACAGATATCCACCTGGAATTTATCCTTTCAAGTTGGTCTAGTAAAAAAAGCACTTTTACCCATCAGTGCGGCAATTGAGGGAGACCAACTATCGGGCGTCCAAATTATGGGGCTCCTGGAAAGTCGCTGTTTGAATTTTGATCGCATTTTCATTCTAGGCGCAAATGAAGGCATCCTACCGCAAACATCCCATGCGCCGACTTTTATCCCAACCAATTTGCGTCGCGCTTACCATTTACCAGTATTGGAGAATCAGGATGCACTTTCGGCCTATCTGTTTTACCGCCATTTTCAGTACAGCAAAGAAATCCATATATTCTACAATGGATTGATCGACGAAAGCAGCACGGGGGAGGAAAGCCGGTTCATCAAACAACTTGAATTTGAAAGCCAGTTTCAGTTTGTTCACCGATTCCATCAACAACCGCTAGTCTTTCCGGCTACCGTTCCTGAAGTAACCATTGAGAAAACCGGCGCGGTGTGGCAAAACATGTACAAGAAATTCATTAAGGAGAAAAAATCAATCTCCGCGTCAGCGCTCACGACCTATTTGTATTCGCCCTTACAATTTTTCTTTAAGTACGTTGCCGAAATAAAAGAACCACCCGCAGTAACGCAAGAGTTCGAAATGAACCGATTGGGGACCATCATCCATAATGCAATGGAGCGGC
The DNA here is from genome assembly GCA_019115805.1 of Candidatus Sphingobacterium stercorigallinarum. Taxonomy (GTDB): domain Bacteria; phylum Bacteroidota; class Bacteroidia; order Sphingobacteriales; family Sphingobacteriaceae; genus Sphingobacterium; species Sphingobacterium stercorigallinarum. Next base: position 4,471 of record DXCW01000069.1, on the reverse strand, counting down.
TGCTCACCCCCTACAAAGGGAGCGAGGATTTTATCCCGACCGCTGCCCTTCAATCCGCAATCGACCAAGTCGACCAGGTGGTTTTCCAGGAAATTTGTGTACAATACCAATTGGACTACCAACAGATCGATCAGCTCAGCAGCCTCCATCGGATTATGCACAAAATTGCCAGCCGGTATAGCCGCGTTTATCTGGAATACGATCAAACCCATTATCAGGCCTTTCGAATCGTTGAATTGGAGAATACGGATGATTATTTCTTGGATTTTGAAATCGACATAAATGGGAAGCCAGAGCACATCAAGCTGTATGGCATTATTGACAGGATAGATGAAGTACTAACTGCAGAAGGTGAAGTAAAACAGCGGATCGTGGATTATAAAACCGGCGCCGACAGCGTCACGTTCCCTAGTTTAGATAAGGTATTTGCTATGAGCACCGCCAACAAAGCCCTCATACAAACCCTCTTTTATTGTCATGTGTATGAGCAGGTTCGTGGACTCAACGGCTTAGAGCCCCATCTCTATGTCGCCAGAAGAATGCGAACAGAAGGCACCCTATTTACGAACAACAACACCAGAAAGACATTGACACTAGAAGGATCGGTGCTAGCGGAACAAAAAACGGCATTCCAATCCTTTTTAAAATCTGTACTCGAAGAGCTCTTTAATCCGAAAATACCGTTTCGCCACCTGCCGGAAACCGCCGTATATCCGTCCGATCCGTACACACTGTTCTATTCCCATCGCGCGACTGATACGGAATCAGATGAGCACTAGGTGATGGTTAACTGATGCCCCACCGTTAAAAACTGCACTGCCCCCAGAAAAGCAAAGCTTTTCTGGGGGCAGTGTAATTAGACGCTTCGTTCGACTAAAAGCTAGGAGTGAACTTGTTTACGAATTGCTCGCTCCGCTCTACGTTTAGCGGTATTGATTTTGTAATCCAGCCACTTGTCTTTGAACAGCTTGCGCATGGTGTCGTCAAAATACCGGGTCACAAATAAGTTTCTAGCTCCCTTAATCTTCTCACTGAATGAATTGGCTAACGCTCTCACTGAAATAGAATACCCCTCGGTTTCGTACTGAATGTAATGCCACCAACCTGCAGGCATATATAAAGTCTCTCCTGGATTGATGATCGCTTCATACCCATCCAAATACTCTAAACCAGGATATTCCGCGGTACTGCTTTTCTTAGGATTTGCAATACTGTGAAAGTTGTAGGGCAATTTATACATCAGATCAGATTGGTTATTAGGGAACAACCAAATGCGTTTTGCCCCTTGAAATTGGGAGATAAAGACATGCGACATATCAATATCAAAATGGTTTCGCGTCGAAGAACCTTCTCCGCCGAAAAACATGTACGGCAGCCATTGCAACACCTTCCCTCCCGTCGGGTCATTAAAGACGACGTCTTTTTTCAATTCCGGTCTGATTTTCATCAAATTGAAAAGAAAAAGCCGAAGTTCGGTAGGTTCCTTACTGATCAGATCGAGGTACTCCCCGAAGCTCATGCGACCTACAGGCGGACTAGCGGCGTGATTCTGTGAATCCTCTTCGCGACCGTAAACGTCTATTTGCTCGCCACCGGCTATCTCCTTGAAATAGTCGTAGCTCCATTTACTCCAACAAGGACTGTCTTTGCTTACAAAATCTTTAATGATAACGGGTTGCCCCTTATCTAAATAATCTCTAACAAAGTCCTTCGGAGCCATTCCTGAGATACTATTGACAGGTTTTAATTTCACTATATTCTCAATTTTGAGTCAATGCAAACATAATTTCCGAAATACTAACAATAAATATACCCAAGCTACAGACGAAGGTAATATTTATTCATATGTTCGAGCAAATTATTTAGAAATATCTTAAATTAAAATGACATTCGTCAATTTTCATAACCGTCGCAACACAGGTGCATCTAAAAAACGAAAAAGGCTGCCTTAGCAACCTGATTTGTAATTCATGGATACGACATGCATTAATTCACCTGTTTGATATATTGCTCGATCGCCATAGTCATACTCGGTGCTTCCGGCGTTGGCGCTGGAATATCCAGAATAAGTCCATGATCCAATAACGCCTGCTGCGTTGTGGATCCAAAAGCCGCAATTCGGGTATCGTTCTGTACAAAGTCTGGAAAGTTTTCATATAGCGATTGCACGCTTGAGGGACTAAAAAACACAATCACGTCGTAGAACACGTCTTTCAGATCCTTAATATCTGTAATGACCGTTCTAAACAATACAGCCGGTGTAAAATCATACCCGTTCTCTTGCAACCATCGTTGCGTCTCCTCGTTGGCCACATCGGAACAGGGGAAAAGAAATTTCTCTTTCTGGTGCTTCTTCAACACGTCTTCCAAATCCCTTGCGGTCTGTTTCCCAAAGAAGATTTTCCGTTTCCGGTACTGAATATACTTCTGCAAGTACAGTGCAATGGTTTCTGAAATACAGAAATATTTCATCTCTGCAGACACTTCGAATCGCATTTCTTCGCATACTCTGAAGAAATGATCCACCGCATTCTTACTGGTAAAGATAATCGCCGAAAAATCAGAAAAATTTATTTTTTCTTTACGTACCTCCTTCGCCGCCACGCCTTCTACGTGAATAAAACCACGGAAATCTAGTCTTAAATTATATTTTTCGGCTAGTGCGAAGTAAGGAGATTTATCATTTTCAGGTCTGGGTAAAGTAACAAGGACGCTCTTTACTTTTCGGGATCTTTCTACATCAATCTGCATAAACTCACTTTTTTTATTTATTTAGTGCTCTAACTAAAATCAAAATTGGTGCTATTTCGAGAGTGCAAAGATAAAGAATTAAATAAAAAATAGAAAACTTGAAGTTGGAGAACAGGTGGATCGCTGTCCTTAAAAAGCGGTAAGCAAACAACAAGACCACGAAAACTACATAAATAATAAGTAAAAGTGGAAGGTAACTTGATGGGACGAAAACCGCGGCCAATAAAAACGGCATCAAGCAAAACATACTGTTAAAATACACCAGATACAGTACTGCAATGTACTCCCTAGCTATCTTATCGAGTAGAAACACAAATGAAATGAATCGAATGATTAAAATTTTAGCAATAAACAGGACGCCGACCAACAACGAATTCTTCAAAAAGTTTTCAAAAGTCAGGTATTTACCCTGTCCAAAACTCGAGAGCACAATAACTACAAATAATCCGAGCGATAAACTGAACAAGACATATAAAAAGATGTACGGCCAAGAGGTCGCTAGATTATCCTCTTTACTCACCTGGAGAAGCAAACGCTCCCGGTAATAAGCCTCCACGATGGTGCGAACTTCTACGGGAAATACGATCTTTAAAACACCCAGGACAAGAAATAAAAGAAAGGTTAAAAACAAAACCCATATGGGCCTACTGTACTTGATATTCCCTGGTTTAATGGGCAATTCGTCTCGATCACTTTGTATCTGCCCGACGCCAAACAGCAAGTCGTGTGTTCCTCTGGCAATAACCGTATCGGGCCGCGCTATCCAACGCGGACCTTTTGCGGCGTTATCCAAGATAAAATGACTACTTTTAAATGTAACTTGTTCGTCACCCTGCTCGCTAATGGCACCGTCTTGCTGCTCTAGAGGAAGATTCCGGTCCTCTTGAAAAGCACGCCGCTGAGCAGGTTGGGCAGCCGCTATCAACACCGTAAAGGCCATTAGCAACAGCGAGAATAGATATCGTAATTCACTTATCTTTTTCATGAACGCTGTAAAGTTAGAAGAAAATCACCGCATAAAAAATGGAAAATAAAACGCAAAAAGAAATTACACGTTGTGGCTGGTGTGGAAGCGATCCCACCTATCAGCAATACCACGATAGCGAGTGGGGGAAGCCCATAAAAAATGATCGGGTTCTCTTTGAATTTCTCGTATTGGAGTCGGCTCAAGCTGGGTTGAGCTGGATTACCATCTTGAGGAAAAGATCTGCTTACCGAGCCGCATTTTCAGCATTTGATCCTCAAAAGGTTGCCCAATTTAGCCCGTTGGATGTCGACCGGTTATTGGCAAACAAAGGCATCGTCAGAAATCGTTTAAAAATCGAAAGCGCGATCAATAATGCAAAGATATTTCTACAAATCCAGGATGAATTCGGCAGCTTTCACAGCTACCTGTATTCCTTTTTGCCTCATCAGAAACCGCTCATTAATCACTTTTCAGATCTGGGTGAAATCCCTCCACACACGCCCCTATCGCAGCGCATTGCAAAAGATTTAAAAAAACGGGGAATGAAGTTTTTCGGCCCCACCACCTGCTATGCATTCATGCAAGCCGTGGGTATGGTTAACGATCACCTCACTTCTTGTGATTTCCGGTCGGTTTGAGTACCAATATGCCGATAAATATGTGGTAAATTTCGGCATTGCCCGTTATAGTCGAGTCCATACCCGACCACGAATTCAGGCTCAATTTCAAAACCCACATACATCAAGCTGTCCA
>DXCW01000068.1 GCA_019115805.1 Candidatus Sphingobacterium stercorigallinarum | reverse complement strand
GGCTTCCTTCGTTATGAAAAGTTTAAATTCAAATCCAACCTCATTGGCGACATCGTCTACATGCGTTCGGCAGAGATGTACCTCATCGAGGCGGAGTCTTATGCACGAAACGGCGAAAACGAGAAAGCCATTGCAGTATTAAATGAACTACGCTCGGCACGAAATGCCAAATTATTCAACGCCGCCGGCGGCGAGCGCTTGCTGGACGAGATCTTGCTGGAACGTCGGAAAGAGCTCTGGGGCGAAGGATTTTCGTTGTCGGACATCCTGCGTACGCAACAATCTGTGGAGCGTAGCGAGTTTAAAAATGCGGACGGCAGCAGCATTTTGGTGACCGTGACCAAGCCCGATGGAAGTACGCAAGAGGTGCCCGCACAAGGCCACCGAGTGGTACGTTTCCCTGACGGCAGTGCGTTCTCTGCCAATAGCCGTTACTATTTATTCTCCATTCCACAAGAAGAAGAGGAAATCAATCCGAATCTTTAGGACGGATTGAAAAAAAACGATACCTCAACCCGGGACGCTGCTGTCCCGGGTTTTTTTGTGCCTGGCAGCGCTCGGTTTGACAATGCGCGTATAAAATCGTATCTTTGCGTGTATTCCTTAGCAAGCCGCACATCATCAGCGTCACTATTGGCGTAGCTTTAAGTTCAATACCCATCTTACTTAATTTTAAAACTTTAATCATATATATGGCAGTAAACCAACTTACATTCAAGAAAAAAGAACGAGCAAAAAAGAAACAGCAGAAGAAACAAGAGAAATTTGAAAAAAGACTTTTGAAAAAGGAGTCTAACGACAAAGGTAAAGGGCTAGAAGACATGCTAGCTTATGTCGATGACTTCGGCAATCTTACCACCGTCCCACCCGAAGAGAGACCACCAAGTCAAGTTCGCAAAAACGCGGATGTCACAACGGAAGCACATGACGAGTTTTCTTATGGAAAAGTGTCGTACTACAACGTCAATGGACATTATGGCTTCATTCGTGATAACCAAACGCGTCAGACCATTTATTTCAATGACAGACTGGTAGGAAGACCTCTTGATATTGACCAAAAGGTGAAGTATAAATCGGTGCGTACCCGACAAGGAGAACAAATATCAGAAGTTGAGCTGCTGTAATTCACTCCTTCTTTAGGTACATCTCACCGGCATACAACCCGTATATATATATCGGGTAGCGTGGATCAAAAAGCTGATTTAGTTACCTAAGAAAACCGACCGTTTTCAAGCAAGAACACACTGGTGTTTTTGTCAAAAACGGTCGGTTTTTTTATACGCAACAATTCGTTTTACACCTCTTCGGCTACGAAGTCATGCTCTTGAACTTTTAATTGAAATCCAATTAATTTCTGAATGTCTTTTAATTCCTTTCGTTCCTCCTGACTACAAAACGAAATGGCCACACCATCTTTTCCTGCTCTACCGGTACGCCCAATTCGATGGACATAAGTTTCTGAATCATTTGGTAAATCAAAATTAACGACATGCGGCAAATCGTGTATATCGATTCCACGAGCTGCAATATCGGTCGCAATCAACACGCGCACTGCACCACTTTTAAAGTTAGACAGCGCTTTTTGCCTCGCATTTTGTGTTTTATTTCCATGAATACTGGCCGTCTGAATGCCGCGCTTTAACAATTGTTTAGCCAAACGATCGGCGCCATATTTAGTCCGGGTAAATACCAAAGATTGTTCCACGCCACTATCGTTCAACAGGTGATGCAACAACTTCATCTTTTGTTTCTTTTCCACAAAGAAAATCGATTGATGTACCGTTGTCGCCGCCGAGGAGACCACTTGCGCATTGACTTCGATTGGATCGGTCAGCACGGTATGTGCGAAGGAACGAATGTTTTTCGGCATGGTCGCCGAGAAAAATAAGGTCTGCCGTTTGGCCGGTAAAAACTTGAGCACCTTTTTGATATCGTGAACGAAGCCCATATCGAGCATGGTGTCGGCCTCATCAAGGACCAGATAGCGCACCTGATCAATTTTAAGCAAGCCCTGTCCAATCAGATCCAACAGTCGTCCCGGAGTGGCAATGAGTACATCTACACCTTTATTCAATTGGTCGACCTGTGATTTCTGCGAAACACCGCCGAAGATCACCGCTATGCGTCTTTTCGTGTATTTATTGTATCCATCAAAATTCTCCTTAATCTGTAAAGCGAGCTCTCTGGTGGGCGCTAAGACTAAACAAACTGGTTTACGTTGCGGGCGCTGCGGAGACTCCTGCACAATACGTTGTAAAAGCGGTATGGCAAACGCGGCTGTTTTTCCGGTACCGGTTTGTGCACAACCAATGATATCCTGGCCATTCAATACGATAGGAATGGCTTTCTGTTGAATAGCTGTAGGTGTGGTGTAGCCCATATCTTTTATCGCCCGTAGAATCGGGTCGGCTACATTAAAATGATCGAAGTTCATAAACATATTTTGATTTCCGTTATACAGCAACATCCGTTTCGGATGTCTATCGAAGAGACTCTGATAACGGCCGTTTGTTGGCAGCAGGGATGCGTAGGGTCAACATTATGCCATTTAAACAGCGTATCGAACTCCAGTTTTCCCCACTGAACGGGTGCGAACAAAGGTAGCCAATCATTGGCAAAGATTGGTGAAATATTTCGGGTAAATCGTGAAATCTGGCAAAAGGCATCTCGCGGAGTGGCGCGACCGGTGGTGGGAAAGAAAATAAATACCTTTCCCTCCCCATAATACGTGCTTAAGGCAGTTCGTTTACCAAATCATCAAAAGCAGTAACGAACTCGGGTTCGCTGTAGTCCCGTCCCCCTTCCAATCTGCCAATCATTTCCCCACTGGGAGCCAAAATCACGGTTGTTGGAATGGCCCCCGCCAAATAGCTTTCAGGAATTTGACTGGCGGGCGTATATACAGGCAGTTGATAACCGTTTTTTTCCATGAATGCCGTCGATTGTTGGATCTTATTGTCCACATCTACCGTAATGAAAACCACATCATCACGGTCTTTATACGATTGATACAATGCATCGATAGATGGCATCTCCTCAATACAAGGTGGACACCAGGTGGCCCAAAAATTGATAAAAACCAACTTCCCGCGGAGAGACGACAAGGCGACAGGTTCACCCTGCGCGTTATTAAACACAATTTCTTCTGTATCGTTTTTTGCGCGATCGCCAGCAGTAGGGCCAAGCTGCTGTGTACTCTCCTTATCATTGGTCTGGGAACGCTCCTGCTCCCTGCATCCGACCATCAGTGCTGCGCATAACAGCGCGCCAATCATTAATTTACCCATACGGTTATTCATCTTCCTACAAACTAAGAGGGCAAGTTAGCATTTTACCAGAATATACTGACGGCCCTAGCGATTAAAAAAAGGTTTGTTGTGGCCACTATAGGTCCTCGGCTAAAAGCTGTTCAATTCGGTTGAGGATAGCTGGATCCATATAATTGGCTCCGCCAACCTGACGTCCCGCCACATAATTCGCTCGATCAATCAGCAACGAGGTCGGTATACCTCCCGGCAGAAATTCTGCAGGAATCTCACTGTCCATCGCGTAGACCGGCAACTTAATCCCTCGAAGACGTAAGAAGGCTTGGGAGAACTTTAAATTCCCATCGATATCGATCAGCAAAAAGACGATATCCTGGTTATCCTTATATTTGTTTTGCAAACGGCGAATGGATGGCATCTCTTGTAAACAGGGGGGACACCAAGTGGCCCAAAAATTGATAAAAACCACCTTACCTTTTAACGCCGATAGTTCCAATTGATTCCCATCTCTATCTTTTATTCGTAAATAGGGAGCCTGTTTGCTTGTCGCCCCGGCTAGCCATACGCTCGTGTTGGCACTGCGATAAAGCGATTGCCCCCCTAATGGGATCATAAGCAATACGAGAGCAAGAAACAGCACATGACGTGGAAAAGACTTGAGTACCATAGACTGTGTTTAATACAGGTCGTTCATCGCCACAATTCGCAACAGGATTTGCATACCACTCATCTATTTTAAATCAATCGTCACCTCCACAGGACCAAGTATCGTCCCCGATGCACGGGTATTCGGTGCAATCGTTACAATATACGTTCCGGATTGTTCGGTCGCATAGCGAATTTCATTACCGAATGGCCCGTCAGTTTGATTATCCGGCATGGAGATCGTGCTGATATAGATATTTCTGTTTTCGCCCGGTAAATGCAAACGTCCAACCAAACTATCGGTCTTCACATTGGGCACGACCACTTCAATCCGTTGGTACTCTTTTTCGAAACTCGTTTTCAAGGTTTGTCCGGACCGATCAAGCTGCAGTTCGATAATGCTATCATTTTCTACAAGGACTTGGTCATCAGCCGGTGGTGTTAACTCCGAAGAAAAATCCTTATCCGGACTTTCGGCAGCCTGCTGTTCCTCTGTAGATTGCTGACAAGCAAGCAGCACCGCTGCAAAAATCGGAATAACAAAATAAATCGATTTCATATGGATTTAAAAATTGATGCAAGTTTATCCCCACATAAACCTAGCCAATCCCCCCCTACCGACTTGTAACATTTCACCTCAGGCACGCCACGCCTCCTCCTATTCACTGAATCCACGAAAAAGGTCAACTGCGCTCAGCTCCCCATCATCAATTCAAAAAACTGATCTCTATAGGTGTTGCCGATAGCGATTTCTTGCTCGCCGATAAACACATCGTTATTGCTAAAGGATTGCACGTGATCTTTGTTGATGATATACGAGCGATTCACTCTCAAGAATTGTCTGAGCGGTAGCTGCTCGTGAATCCCTTTGAGATTCATCAACGTGATCAATTTCTGAGTAGTGGTATGCACCACGACATAGTCCTTCAATCCTTCGATATAAAGAATATCGGCAAAACTCACCCGAAAATAACGACGATCCGCCTTCAGGAAAATATAATCGGTGCCGACCTGCTGTATAGAGGCTCGATCGGTGCCTGTCTTGAGCAGATCCAAATAGTTAGCCGCTTTTTCCACCGCTCGTTTGAATCGGTCCAGACGTAGCGGTTTGACCAAATAATCCAAGGCATCGACTTGATAACTATCCAACGCATATTCCGCGAAAGCAGTGGTAAATATCACCAGTGTTTCTCTAGGAATATATCTTGAAAACTCTAGGCCGTTCATACCTGGCATTTGGATATCCAAAAAAATCAGGTCGATGGGATGCTTTTCCATGAATTGCGAAGCCGATTCCGCGCTATCGAAAAGGCCACGTAACCTTAACCAAGGCACTTCAGCAATCATTTTCTCCACGCCTCGACGAGCGATAGGCTCATCATCAATTACGATACAGTCCATTTTTGAATTGCTAATTTAATCTCAAAATATTTTTCGTTCGATGTGATTTGCAATTGATAATGTGCACCAAACAGCAAATCAAGACGTCTTTTGACGTTCGCTAGTCCCAAGCCCCCGGAATCGCCCGATTGCGATGAAGACGCAACTGGGTTTCGACAACTGAATAGCAGTTTTCCTCCTTCAGACAGAAAGGACAGGTCTACAGATCCGTTTTCATTGATGTTATGCTTAACCGCATTCTCGACAAATGGTATAAACAACAAAGGCGGAATGCGCATCTCCATATCTCCTGCTGAATGGATGGAGTAGCGAAACGAATCGCGCCGGGTCTTTTCCAAGGCCAGGTAATCTTCTAAAAAAGCGATATCCTCACTTAAACGTACCCAGTCGCCCTGGCCCTCCCGAATCTGGTAATGCAACAGATCCGCAAGATTCAACAGCATATCCCGAGATTGTCGGCTGTTTTCACTGGCCAGAATGTTTGCGTTATTCAGTACATTGAATAAAAAATGAGGATTTATTTGATCTTGCAGCTGCGCCAGCTCGATCCGCATGGTCACCTTTTTTAGATCAGCGATCCGTGTCGCGTCTTGCATGCGGTACTTGATTAATTGCAAGGTGGTTAATCCAACGATAAAAAGCCCCAGTGCAAAAAAGCCAGACAGCAAACCGATTAGCGGCGGCGTCGCAATCCGATTGGCCGTTTCTCCTTGTTGGAGCAATCCAACGCCTAACAGCACCGCCAAAATAATAAGCGACACGAATCCCAAATATAGTCGAGATCTCCCCCGCATCAATACCTTAGGAACCAGGCCGTACATGTTGCTATAAATCAAAACACAGAGCAATAAAAAGTAGACCAATGCCGACCACACGCGATGCGGCAGAAATACAGTCGGCTCATCCCAAAACACATTCATACTGATCAACAAGACCACGCCCATGAGAATCAGGTGTCGGTAAACACGGTGCTTGCCGGAGGACATGATCGTCAATAGAAATGCGTCAATCCGTTTTAACATAATTGTAACGTTAAGTGATCAGACTCTTTATTCAAACGATAGGTCAAGGCCAAAAAAGTGAGCCTTTGAATCAATAAAGTCAGATCACATGTGGTCAAATCTCCGGAATCGCTTTCCATTCGAAATGCGACACCACCCCTGCTGATCACATCTATATGCAGGAACACTGCGCCGTAACCCAAGCCCAACACCGGCTCCACTAGCGGCAACAATAATCCCGGTGAGATCAATCGGTTCGCATCGCCTTCAATCCGGACGGACAAATCATAGTGCTTGGCATTGATTTGCTCATGAAGGGCGATCACGTCTTTTAAAAACTGTACTTCCGAGGCCAATAGTACTTGATCTCGTTGGTAGTCATACAGCTGATAGCGTAAGGTTTCACTCAATTTTTGAAGAAATATCGTAACCTGATGGGGCTCTCGTTCCACACGCCGAGCCGCATACAGAATACTCGTTTGGATCAGCTGCGGATTGATCCGGTTTTTATAATCTTCCAATTCGTAAGCCAATCGTTCCTTTTCCAAATCCTCTATTTGTTCTTGATCATCGATCCAACGCCGAAACAAAAGTGGCGCGGAACTGCTGGCGATGCAAATACTATATAAGGTGCCGTTGGATGCCCAGTCCAATACAGTGATCCCATTGACTAAGGCGTCGCTCCCGATCCAGAGCTGCTCCACATGATACTTCAATCCCACCAATACAAATAAAGCCAACCAAATGATCACCAAAAATGCCGTATAGCGATCCTTCAGTAATAATCTCGGCGTCAGTATAAATCGGTTGAAATAAGAAAAAGCGAGCAGCACTGCGGCAAAGCCGAGACCAAACTGATAAATCATCCTTTCACTCACCCCAGGCACGTTCCCAAACACAAAAAATGCTTGTGCTAAGGCAATAGGAATCAGCACCCCAATGAACATGAGGTGCCGGAAAATCAAAAATTTCGGTCTGGTCAAAAAATCATAAACACTGTTTTTCATGCTAACGATTCTTTACTAAAACTTACCGCAGTTTATCACTAATGGAGAAAACAACCCGCATCACACTAGAAATCAAAGCGGTAACTTACATTAAACAATGAGTTAACTGGACTAAAAGGTACTATTTTTTGCTCACCCAGATGGTATCGATGCTCCAAATAATCCTTTTGGCCCGTCGCATTGACACTTTTTATAGCAAACTCATGCCCCACCCGATCTCGATTCAAGCGATACGTAATGGAGAAATCACCGAATACCATCGGTTCAAACTGATTGGCATAGGCCTGATCGTCTTGATATTGCACCTGTTTGAACGGGTGATTTAAAGTTGCCTGTGGATCCACCGGAGTGTATCGCTTGCCACCTAACCAAGAGATCCGGGCGTTAACACCTAGGCGATTCCGGCCAATCATCCATTCCTTACCCGCCAACAGGTTGACGATAAATCCACGATTATAGCTCGAGTGGAACCACCTCCCGCTGCCGTCGCGGTATTTCGAATCGAACAAAGACAAGGTGCCTCGATAATACAATCCGTTTTTCATATACCTGGAAAAACTCATATCCACG
>DXCW01000067.1 GCA_019115805.1 Candidatus Sphingobacterium stercorigallinarum | reverse complement strand
CCATGACAACACCGGGAATCGCCGCACACAGAGCATATCTTTTCCGATTCATACGAATCAACATGGTCGTGCAGACGATCAGTCCGCAAGCGGCTAACAATTGATTCGATATCCCGAATAGTGGCCAAATGCTACTGACACTTCCCGTATAGACCAAGTAGCCCCATGAAAACGTAAAAATCGCGCTGCAGAACAGAATCCCAAACCACCAGTTTTTGTTTTTAAATGCCGGAACAACCGTACCCAGCATTTCCTGCAAGAAAAAACGACCGACTCGGGTTCCCGCATCGATAGCCGTTAAAATAAACACCGCTTCAAACATGATGGCAAAGTTGTACCAATACGCCATGATATCATTCATAAACGGCACTTTATCGAAAATGTGAGCCATACCAACAGCAAGTGATACCGCACCGCCAGTACGTCCATGCAGATCAATACCAATACGTTCTATAAAGTGTGGCAAATCAACAGCATGCAACTCAGGATGCGTGGCGAGAAACGCCTGGTAAGAATCCACAGGAGTATTAATCGCGAAATAGTCACCCGGCATCAAGGTACATGCGGCGATCAGTGCCATCAGCGCTACAAAGCCCTCTACCAACATAGCTCCGTATCCTACGAATAAGATTTCTCGTTCGTTCCCCAGCATTTTCGGCGTCGTACCGGTAGCAATAATGGCGTGAAAGCCAGAAATCGCACCGCAGGCGATCACAATGAAGATAAAAGGTAATACTGGGCCACCGACCACTGGTCCCCCTCCATGAATAAAGCTGGTCATCGCTGGCATCTGAATTGTAGGTGCAACAAAAATGATCCCCACAGTTAACATCACTATAGTGCCTATCTTAAGATACGTGGACAAATAATCTCGGGGCACCAACAGCAACCATATTGGCAATACAGACGCGAGAAACCCATAAGCCGCAATAGCTATCGAGATCGTCCCCACGTTCCAGTTGAAGAGATTAGCGATATAGGGGATCTCCATCAAATGATGTCCTGCGACAATGCCTGCAATGAGAAGAACTCCTCCCAAAATACTGGCAAACGTTACGGAGCCCTCTCTATATCGCATAATTAGTCCCATTATTATAGCAATAGGCATAGTCAGGATTATAGTGAAAAGCGACCACGGTGCCTCGTGCATAGCAGATATGCAGGCAAGTGAAAGCCCTGCCAGCGTCAGAATAAGAATAAACAATACGGCTAAACCGGTAATTGCGCCAATTGATTTCGATATCTCTTTGGATGCGATCGTCGCTAAACTCTCTCCTCTATGACGCATAGATGCAAAAAGAACGACCATATCGTGCACACCACCGCCCAAGACACAACCGATCAATATCCACAGCGCCCCCGGCAAATAGCCAAATTGTGCTGCTAGCACAGGACCAACTAGCGGGCCCGCCGCGGCAATGGCAGCAAAATGATGTCCAAAAACCACTTTTTTATCGGTTTTTACATAGTCTTGTCCATCTGCAAATTCAACTGCGGGCGTCACCATTTTCGCGTTTAACCGCAACACTTTATTAGCCAAAAAAATGCCATAGAAGCGATATGCGATGGCGAAAACCAATAGCGCCGTAAAAATGAGAGTCAATGCATTAATTCCGTTCAGATTCATCATAATAAGGCAGTCAGTTTAGGTAGATTGAGCGGTAATCGTGACCGCTCAACCCCTCTAATGGTATATACTTCAGGCATAACACCGGATCTCAAAAACCCGGGCGTTTTCGTCTCGATGTGCCTCTTTGGCAATCAAGCGTACTCGAGTCACCTTCACCGGATCGAAGGTATGCACTACTTTACGCAGGTAATTGTTGTCGACTTCATTTTTTTCAACCAGTGTACTACCATTGTACAATTCCACACGATAGCTTTTCAATGTTTCTGGTTGAGGTCCGCGTTCCTGGTTTTTTATAACACTCGCTTCCCCCGAGAGCCGTAGATGTCGATTCAATCCCGAATCGAACGTGAACTCTACCGAGCCGATACGCTGGGGGCTTCCCCAAGTGAGTTCCAGATATTGTTCCCCTGAACTCAGATTGGCCCGCCATTGGTGACTATCGCCATCTTGTACATCTCGGTTGTAACCATCAATGACTTTAGCCGCTTCGTATCCCGCTATTTCAGAAGACGCCGATACCTTGGCGTTTCTAGCCAAATCCAGTTTATCCTCATTCTTTATGTTAAGAAGGGCCTGATCTTGGCGCAGCAATAATTGCTGATAGGCCTTCAGTTTAGCTGTATTTTTCACCAATTCCCGCGGTGTGAGACCTTCCTGCAGACAATAAGCCACAGCGGTCCCTATGGCTTGGCCCAAAGTGGAACAGGTCGCCATTACTCTTGTCGTCGAAAGGGCTACGTGGGTGACTGAGATGTTACGCCCGGCCATGACCAGATTCTCGTGGGTTTTGCTGTATAAACATCGAAGCGGTATCGAATAAGGCCCTTTTAGTGCGATGGAACGAAATGGGCTTAATGAGGTATCATCCATTCCTGCCGGAAGATGGTCATCCAATGGCCATCCGCCATAGGCCACTCGATCTTCGAAATTTTCCTGCTTTAAAATGTCGTTTTGTGTGAGAATATAATCGCCGGTAATCCGTCGACTTTCGCGTTTCCCGGGAATGGCACCAAACCATGAAAGTGCCCAATTCGCTGATTCGGGATGATTCCCTGAATTTTTAATATAGTCCCAAACGCCAAAAACAACCGCCATTAGATCGTGTCGAATTTTTTGTCCATCCTGAACAATATTTTCCAGTCCTCCCAATTCAATCCACCAATAGCCGTACTCCCAAGAACGAATTCGGCGATGCTTGAAATCCGAAAACTCATATTTTCTCGCCCAACTGGGGGCTTCAAAAGGCATCGGGCGATCATGCTCTCTCGATTGAAACAAGAGGCTATTTCCCATCGTAATGTCATCGGGGACATCTAAGCCTAAAGGTTCATTAAATTGCGCTTTAGATTCACGTCCGCGCATAAACTCAGCTCCAGCCAACGCAGCTAAGGTACCGTCACCTGTACAATCAGCGAAGTACCTCGCTTTCACCTTATAGATCTCTTCCGTTTGTGAACAATATGCCTGTATTTCATCAATTTTACTTCCTGTTGTGGAAACATCATAGAGCATCGTGTCGAACAGCAAGGTAATATTGGGGTTGGATAATACCTTATCATACATCACATAATCTAACATTTCCCAGCAAAGCTGCGGATTGCTATACGATTCGGTCAACATCACCTCTTCTAGTAGTCCGGTTTCTCGCCATACTTGCCCCAGCGCCGAAGCACCACAAATATGCATTCTAATTTCCGAACTGGCATTTCCACCTAACCGGGATCGATTTTGGATTAAAACAACCTTCAAACCATTCCGAGCAGCAGCCAGTGCACTACAAAAACCCGCCATCCCCCCACCTGCGACTAAATAGTCCGTCTCTAAATTCCTGACCGCGAACACGTCTTCTGGATTAACGGTTTCACTCGCATTTCCTCGATTCATAGATAGACTTTTGGCCATCACCGGATCAACCAGCAACGCTCCTGAGCTCAATCCTAGAGCGCGTAAAAATTCTCTTCTATTGTTTTTCATAATTTAAAATTTTTTCGATTATTTCTTTATGTTTTGGTGACGCATTCGGACTTCCTGAAAACGCTGAAAGTATTTGTACCGTCTCTGTGTTTGGTTTCTCGATAGTGCTGATTATTTCGCTAACGACATGCGGCTTCATATCTCCCAAACGCCGTAAAATGTCATTGTATGCATCAGGATTCTTGAGTACAGCAGTCGCCAGCACATCAATAGCATAGTGGGGAATAAAATCGTCCTGGGCAAACAGGAGTTGCTGCACAGCCTCCTTATAATGATCCAGCTCTCCTGGATTGAGATGCTTTAGGAAGTATTCCTGATAAATTGGCACCTTGGACTTCGCAAAATAGCGCATCCAATCACGTTTACGATAATTCTCGTTGGTATAATCGTACAGGGCCTGCTTGATGGATCCATTAACGATATGCCATAAGGTATATACCGTATACAATGCCCCAGGAACCGTCACGTTAGAGAACAAAGGTGAGGTCGGTCGTGTTACCGCATCCACTTGAAATGAAAACTTTTGCGGTTCCTTATCTAATAAATCCTCGACCTGGTAATCTCGAAGCGCTGAAAGACTATCCAACAGAATCTCCTGCAGTCTTTCATAATCCTGTTGGAGGAAAAAATCGTGATCGAATTTTGTAAACTCCACACCATCCTCTCGGCTGAAATGATGATAGTTACCTAGTAGGTCCCAGTATAGATTCACTTCGATGGGTAAGCACACTTGATCATTGCACACATTCGTCTCCAGTTGAGTCCCAAAAAGCAGCTCTTCATCATCAGAAACCTGCACCAAATAAACCGGAAATTGTAAGGTATCGTTCACCGTATGATAAAATATCGGCGTTTCCTCAACCTCTAGCTCGCTCCAGGATTGCCCAGACACCGACGAAATGCATAAGTAGGTCAGCACAACAAAAATCCCAACTCTAATCATAATTTAAAAGTGTTGTTGCTTTGCAATCTCTATCGGTAGCGAATCGAATCCATCGCGCTTCGAATCCATCGGGGAATTGCAAAGCAACTTCGTCTCCTGATTCGACCAGAACCGTTTTATAATCCAACCATTCCCCATTACCAGACGGGTCAAGTTGTATATTGAAGCGTACAGCCTGATCGTTATCGTGAGAAATACGTAATCGTTTTTGGTCGTAAAACCCAAATAAATACGGATCGCTATATGTTCCTCGTTCTACTGCAGTATGATATAAAGGTCCACCAAAGCCTTTTGGCTTACCTAGTTTCCATAAATCATCAATTGCCCCCACCCAAACGGCGGCATTGCCGTCCTTGGAGCGCACAATATGCTCTTGACTTCCTTCGATCGCAATACCAGAAAGCACCAATAAACCACGATAGGATGCAAAATCATGCAACGATAGATTGTGCGTCGCTACGGGTCTCACTTTAGCGAAACCATCGGCGTTTTCAGCAGGCAATTCGTAAAATGTACCGTGTAGATTCATTAGATCCCGCTCGGTGACCACTTCTCTGGCCAATCGAGTTAATCCTCCGGTCGTCAATCCATCATATTTATTATCGCCCTTAGGGAAACGCCACCGTCGTCCTAAATCATCAATCACTAAAACAGAATGCTCGTCAACCCTCACTAAATCTTTTTCGATGGTATAATGTTGCTCAATAATTTCCGAATCCGCTGTGTTTTCACGGGGCTGCAGCTCCATCTGTTCGTTCAACTCATAATACCCCGAAGGCCGGAATTCCTCTCCCTTTATACGTCCTGCAATCATGCCTAATTTTCTCTGATCATTACCTAACGCATATACATATCCTCCTAAATACTCCTCATCTTTAACCGTAGCGATCCCGTCGAATAGACGCTCATCGCTTTCGGCAATACGTGGTCCGTGATACGAGAAAAGTGCGGAGTAAACCCCATCACTCAATGCCTTCACTCTCACCCATTCTCCCCGATAATCTGTCCGAATTAGCTCATGATAAGAGCCGCCCGCTGGAACATCGACTTGTTTATAAGCACTCCAGCGGTTGTCTCCC
>DXCW01000066.1 GCA_019115805.1 Candidatus Sphingobacterium stercorigallinarum | reverse complement strand
GCTGCATCAAAGCGTATGATACGCTCTATAGGTCGCCGATCAGTCAGATTTGTTACACACGCGGTAAGAGCGCTTTTCCGAACCGGCACATCCCTAAACTAAAAAGCGAGCCCTCTTTATGGAAAGGGCTCGCTTTTATGGTAAATTTTTTTTTAAAAACTTTACTTTTTATAATACGGCATGATTTCGGGAATCAACGCCTGTAATTGACTGATGCGTCGCGCATCACTGGGGTGAGTGCTTAGCCACTCAGGCGACCCTCCCTCTTTACCCTGTGACATGCGCTCCCAAAAACTAATCGCCTCATTCGGATCGTATCCCGCCATGGCCATCAAAATCAATCCTGCCTTATCCGCAGCCAACTCGTCTTTCCGTGAAAAGCTCAGCGAACCGACCTGATAACCAATTCCATATAGTTGGTTAAACAAGCCCGTGTATCTGCTGTTTGAAATCGCACCGGCGGTCCCTAGCAATTGTGCACCGAACTGAGCCGCCATGGCGTTGGAAACCTGAGATACCGAGTGCTCTTCGATCGCATGAGCGATTTCATGCCCCATAATCGTTGCCAACCCGGCGTCGTTTTTGGCAACGGGCAGAATGCCGCTATACACAGCCACTTTGCCCCCTGGCATACACCAAGCGTTTACTTGATCGCTCTGTATTAAATTAAATTCCCAATTAAAATCGTATTGATCGGCAACACCGAGATCCTGCAAATAGCGGTTGGCAGCAGCGGCAATCTTATTGCCGACACTCTTTACTTGGGTAGCCGATGAGGTACCGGTCACCACTGCCGAACTGTTCTTGCTTAAAAAATCTTTATACGCCAGCGCAGCCTGATCGTTAATCGTTTTAGAATCTACTAACTTGAGGTACTTTCTTCCGGTGATCGCGGAGGTCGCACAACCGGCGAGTGTAGCACCCAATAACAGCATCGAAGTGTATTTAAATATCGTCTTCATAATTTCATGTACTCGTTAATAAAATATGCGTCACCGGGAAATCCGAGATCCCACCGGGCTCATTTACCTATCAAACAAATGTTGTACCCAAATGTTTAATTCGTCTTTTTTTTCTTAAATAAATAGATCTTAGATTCCTTGCCCTTCAATAGGCGCTCTATATTTTTTTGATGGGTCACTAGAATTAAGGCACAAATCGCCACCCCATATAGGAGAATAGAGGGGACACTGGTTTTAAAAATAAAGGCAATGCTAAACGGAAAGGTAAAACCGGCCATAATCGAACTCAGTGAGACATAATGTGTTATCAGCAAGACCAATAAAAAGGCAGACACACACATCAAAGCAGCCGGCCAATGAATGGCCAAGACCATTCCAAAAAGCGTCGCCACTCCTTTCCCACCTCGAAACCCAGCAAAAATAGGAAAAAGATGTCCCAATACAGCGATGACACCAAGCGCCAGTTGCACGTTTACAAACTGTGGCCCATCGGTATTTCCAACCACCGAACTGTCCAACAAAAATGGAAGATTCGTCGCTGTCCAGCCCTTCAGAATATCGAC
Source organism: Candidatus Sphingobacterium stercorigallinarum (assembly GCA_019115805.1). Taxonomy (GTDB): domain Bacteria; phylum Bacteroidota; class Bacteroidia; order Sphingobacteriales; family Sphingobacteriaceae; genus Sphingobacterium; species Sphingobacterium stercorigallinarum. The sequence continues at coordinate 14,318 of DXCW01000066.1, read as the reverse complement.
AAACATGACCACCGAACCGGCCTTTTTCCCCAGTACACGAAACGTATTCGTCGCGCCTGCGTTTCCACTGCCGTACTCGCGCACATCGACCCCGTAAAATGCTTGCCCAAACCATACCGCTGTTGGAATCGACCCAAAGAGATAGGCTAAAACAACAATCCCAACAAGATACATCGATATCATATACAGCAATTTACGAAATTAGTTTCGCTTTCAAGCTCAAATCAAGGCTCTTTACAGAGTGGGTTAACGCCCCGACCGATATAAAATCAACTCCAGTTTTTGCGTAGTCAGCTATAGTCTCTAGCGTAATGCCGCCAGAAGCCTCTGAAATTAAACGTCCCGCGACCAACTCGACCGCCTCGGAGACTTCATCAGGGGTAAAATTATCAAACATCACACGATCCACCGCTGGCAGGGATAAGACCTCACGCAATTCATCGAAACTTCGTACTTCCACCTCAATCGGAATGCTCAACTGCTGCGTGTCGCGATAGCTCATCGCCGCAGATACTGCTTGGGTAATACCGCCTGCATAATCCACATGATTATCCTTGATCAGAATCATATCGTAAAGACCGAACCGATGATTGACGCCCCCGCCTATCTCAACCGCTTTTTTTTCTAAGAAGCGAAGCAAAGGTGTAGTCTTACGGGTATCCAGAAGCTGGGTATGCGTTTCCCCCATCGCCTTGATATAGCGTGCCGTTAGTGTGGCAATCCCGGACATGCGCTGCATGATATTCAAAACCAATCGCTCCGCCTTTAAGATCGTATGTATACGGCCTTCGATACGAAAAGCAATATCTCCCGATTGAATACGCTGTCCATCGTCAATAATGGGTGTAAATTGGATCGCTGGATCGATTTGCTTAAAGATCTCATCGGCTACCTCCACCCCAGCTAAAACCCCATCTTCTTTGACCAAAAGATGGGCCTGACCTAAGGCATCTGGTTTAATGGTAGACAACGAGGTGTAATCACCAGCTCCAATATCCTCTCTAAGGGCTTCCTGAAGAAAATGTACTAATTTATCTTTAAAATTTCGCTCCATTTATCAAACTAAAATTAAGCGAAGATGGAGAAAAATAAATTTATTTGAAAATCCAATCCAATAAAATTTGAACTTATATCTAGCCGTCCCCTCATTTCCTGACGTGGCTTCAAAGGACGTACAGCACCGAAACTGCTGCTGGGTAAGACGGGATATCGAGGAATCGAGTTGGAGAATAGAGATGGAGTTTCAAAAAAGCGATTCATCGGTTATAGCGATTCATCGTCCAGTCGTTATGCGCTCCTGATACGGCCACTTAACACCTCAGTCTACGCTCATTCAATACGCAGCTCGGCGATGGTTGCCTCTCCCCTCGATTGGTTAAATTTAGCGAATACGCGATATGCACCCTGACTGGTTTTCATCTGATAGACAATATAAAAGCTAGCACTACTGCGGTTGGTGCGCTGTACCTGTTTAACTTCCGTTGTCTTAGTTGAACGAAAAAAATCATTGAGCATCACTTCAGCCTGAAACTTGGAATAGTGTCCCGAGTCATTTTTAATAGATAATGAAACATTCTGAGAAAAAAGCTCTGCAATATTTTTCGCATTATTGGACTTCAACGCACCGAGTAACTCCAAACCGACATCGACTTGCCAACCGACCAACATCAGCACAGCAAGCATCATGCTCGTTAATAGGTGTCGAAATGACGCAAAGAAATCGCTGTCTTTTTTCTGTGTACTCATATGGCGTATCGTCCCCAACATCACTCAATCGATTCCGTTGAAGCGTGGTCGCTGTTTTTTTGTGTTTTGGTAAGCGAAAATGATGCCAAATCAAGTTGATTTAACCCAGGCGCCTCTCCATCGCTTCGCCGAGTTCTCCCTCCTAAGTTTGTAGATTTTCCGGAATATAGAGTATATTTGTGTAATGAGTGACCACAATACGAAAGTAGCCTTATTAATTCTAGACGGATTGGGCTACGGAAAAGACGACAATTCAAATGCGGTAAAAGCCGCCCAAACTCCATTTCTAGATCAACTACTCGCTACCTATCCGCATGCCAAGCTTAATGCCTCTGGCGAAGCCGTGGGCTTACCGGAAGGCCAGATGGGAAATTCGGAAGTTGGACATATGAACTTAGGCGCCGGAAGAGTTGTTTTCCAAGAACTCGGTCGGATTAATAAAGCCGCTCGGGAATTGGTTTTTGAGCATGACCCGACGATTCAGTCGGCCTTCCAATACGCCCAAGCGAACCACAAAAAAGTACACTTCATGGGTTTACTGTCTGACGGCGGTGTGCATGCCCATATCAATCACCTCATGGCACTTTGTGACGCCGCTAAAACAGCTGGATTAACCTCCGAACAGGTGTTTATTCATGCCTTTCTGGACGGACGGGATACCGATCCAAATGGTGGTATATCCTACGTCAACGCCTTAAATGAACATCTTCAGCAGTCCACCGGCACGATTGCCTCAGCTATTGGTAGGTATTACGCGATGGATCGGGACAACCGTTGGGAGCGCGTGCAGGAAGCCTATAATTTGTTGACCCAGGGAATAGGTATTCCATCAGAAGATTTACTGGCCTCTATAAAAGAATCCTATAGTCAAGGCGTAACCGACGAATTTGTGAAGCCCATTGTGATGGTCGATGCAAAGGGAAAACCGAAGGCGACTATTCAGGAAGGTGACGTGGTCATCTGTTTTAATTTCCGCACAGACCGCGGACGCGAAATCACTATTGCATTGACGCAGCAGGAATTCCCAGAATACCAGATGAAACCCTTATCACTCCATTACGTGACGATGACCGCGTATGATGAGACCTTTAAAAACGTTCAGGTCATCTTTCAAAAAGAAAACCTAACGCAAACGCTCGGACAAACGCTTGCCGAGCATAACAAAACACAGGTGCGTATCGCAGAAACGGAAAAATACCCACATGTGACCTTCTTCTTCTCCGGTGGTCGCGAGGAGGAATTTGAGGGCGAACGCCGCATTTTAATTCCATCTCCAAAAGTCGCCACCTACGATTTGCAACCCGAAATGAGTGCTCATGGCATTACTGATGCCATTTGTAAAGACATGGTAGCGCATCAACCGGACTTCATTTGTCTAAATTTTGCCAACCCCGATATGGTCGGACACACTGGCGTGTTCAACGCGGTAGTGCAAGCGGTGCAGACCGTTGACGGCTGTACTCAAAAGGTGGTTGAAACAGGCTTAGAAAACGGGTATTCGTTTATTATTTTAGCGGATCATGGGAACTCCGAATATATGATTAATCCGGACGGATCGATCAATACCGCTCACACGACAAATTTAGTGCCGTGCATTTTAATCGATAAACGCTTTTCACATATTAAAGACGGTAAGTTAGGTGACGTAGCGCCTACCGTGTTGCAATTATTAGGGCTACCGAAACCTGAGGAAATGACTGGTGATGCGTTGGCGTATTAAGACCAAAGGATTTAAAAACACAGCAGCAGTGATGATGGGTATCGCTGCTGCTGTACTTCTTTCCTGCCAAAATGAAGCCCCGAAAGAAAGCGCCCTGAAACGAACACGATATCCAGATTTACCGCTGTTTTTCCAACAGGAGATTGATTCCCTTCAACAAGCTGCGCCTCTGGTAGAAAAACAGGTGCAAAAAGATGAACTCACCGAGCAGAAACGCATGCAAATTAAGAACTGGGAGACCGAATTGGCTTCCTTTCGATCTGTAGATTTGAATAAAGCTGCTTACGAGGGTTTGATCGAGATAGACAGTGCAGGAGGTGTGATGGAATATCACTTTCAAGACTCTACCCTTGATTTATCCTGTGTGCGTATCCGCCTAGGTGCTAATCGTATGCCCGAAATGATATCTATTGAGCGCGACGTCAAAAACAGCTTATACCATACCACTGAAGTATTGGTGTACGAGAAGGATGCGTTTTATCTGGTTGAAAAAAACCAAAAAGTACGCCTATTGGGTGACAACTTTTATCGGGTGATGGGAACGTTTGTGCCGCATGAGCCCTAATGTACTGCCCAAGTCCCATTTCACTATCGTTATTCGGTATAGGATAACAAGGAAATGATCCGGTCACTGAAACGTGTTAATCTACCCGTACTTTGTAGAAACTCCAAATTAATCACGAAGGTGTAGCCCGCAATTTGTCCCCCTAATTTTTCGACCAATTTACTGGCGGCTATAACGGTTCCACCGGTAGCCAAAAGATCATCGTGTAACAATACCCGCGTGCCCTGCTGTATGGCATCTTCATGCATTTCGATGGTGGCTTGGCCGTACTCCAGTTTATACGATTCGGAGACGGTATGGAAGGGCAGCTTCCCTTGTTTCCGAATAGGAACAAACGGCTTGTTCATCGCTTGAGCCAATAGAAATCCAAACAAGAACCCCCTACTTTCAATGCCGGCGATCACGTCGATCTGCGTACAAGAGAGACGCCGAACAAACTCATCTACTGCTTTCTTCACCAGCTCAGGCTGTTGCAATAAAGGCGTAATGTCTTTAAACACGATTCCAGGTTTGGGGAAATCCACAATATCCCGGATATAAGGCCGAAGTGCTTCTTCAATCATCTGTTACCCGTATCAGTTTCCGGCAATGTTAATAAAAAATTTCGGTCCAGCGCGTACATTTTTGAAAAGGTGAAGACCTCCTGACGCTTTTAATTATTAAAATCCATCGGTAAAAAGCGTAACTTTGCGGGATAAACCGCTAACGTATGCATTTTGTTCGACCCTTTTTTATACTCCCCCACCTGTTTTCAGAAGGTATTTGGCGAATGGATCCGAAACAGCCGACGGTTTATCTCACCTTCGATGATGGCCCCATTCCCGAGATCACCCCTTGGGTCTTAGATATACTCGCTGAAAGGCAAGTCAAAGGAACATTCTTCTGCGTGGGCGAAAACATTGAGAGAAATCGCGACATTTTCGATCGCATTCTTAACGAAGGGCATCGTGTGGGCAACCATACTTACCATCATCTAAAAGGATTTGAAACCCCAACAGATCGATATCTCGATAACGTCAAACGTTGTCAGCAACTGACCGGTACCCATCTATTTAGACCTCCCTATGGTCGGGCAGCGAAAGCACAATTAAAAAGGTTAAAACCCGATTATAAAATCATCTATTGGGACGTGTTGACGGGAGATTACGATCCCACAATTTCTCCGGAACGTTGCTATCAGAATTGCGTGGATTATAGCCGAAACGGCAGCATCATAGTTTTCCACGACAACGTAAAAGCGAAAGAGAATTTGTATTATGCACTGCCCAAAAGCATAGATACATTGAAAGAAAACGGCTTTTCTTTCGGTTTACTCTAGATCGCTTTCTTCTTCTAACTCTTCTACCGTCACTGCATATTCTTTGATGTGACTTACACTGAAATAGCCTAACGCGCCATTACTGATATTCGAGGTGGGGTTTCCTGGAGCTGCCGAACCCGGGTTGGTACTTTGATATTCCGACCAATACCGATACACGTCTTTATTAATAATCGCACGGCGAATCCGTAAATCATCACCCGGTTTAAGTTCCATATCATCGGGAGCACCAATCTGATGCGTCACTTGGTTGCCGTCGTTAAACTTGTCAGACATGGCAGTGCTGAATACAAAGGGGGCACCGTTGAGCGAAACCCTATAGCGATAATAGTCCGATTGTCCTTCCGGATCTTGGAATTTTAAATTGACAAAATAATAGGTTTCATCGAATATGTTTTCTTTGGTTAATCCCAGTGAATCGATTTCTATATAAGGTAGCATTACCGATTGGGAAGTAAATTGTTGATCGTCTACGTGAACCTCGAGCGTATAGCTTTGACCAACCTCCATAGGAATCTGGGTATTCACGTATTGGCCACGCTCCTGCTGGTTGAATCCGTATAATTGTCCGGGTCCTGTGCGTACATACACCTGCGCATTTTCTACTGGCGCATAGTTCTGCTCGGCATCAAAATTCACTGTTCGGCTGACTCTAACCTCTTGCGCTCCCGCGCCATTGTACAAATCCGCAACAATCACGATCTTAGGATCGCTATCGTTTAAATTGACATCAATCAATTCCTCACACGCCGTTAGCGCCACTATGGCACAGAGCATCAAGATATAGTATATGTAACGCATAACTAAAATTTAAAGTTCCAGGTTACCGACGGAATGATTCCGAATAATGCAATTTTGTAGGCCTCGGTAATATTCGAATTGTGCTGATTTTCCCGGAAATCAATGATGTACGCATTTTTTCTATTGTACACATTGTATAATCCAAAAGACCAACTGGAATAAAAACGTTTTTCCTGTTCCTTCTTCGGCTCATAAGTTGCAGAAAGATCTAAACGATGATAGTTCGGCATGCGGTACCCGTTGCGTTCGGTGTAATAGAACATGGTGCTGCCATCGACTTCATATTTCCCGCTGGGAAAGGTAATCGCATGCCCGGTATTGAATACGAATGTTGCGCCCAAGGTCCACGACCGATTAAGCTGATACATACCAACAGCGGATACGTCATGCGTTCGGTCCTGCCTAGCAGCAAACCAATTTCCCTGATTAATGTCGTCGAATTGCCTTTCGCTTCGCGCTAAAGTATACCCCAACCAGCCGGTCAGTCTTCCTTTATTTCTTCTGAGGAGGAATTCAACACCGTATGCTCTACCTTTGCCATACAACAGGTCCCCTTCCATGTATTTGTTCGCTTGTAAGTCCGCGCCATTCCTAAAGTCAATTTGGTGGTGCATGTTTTTATAATAGGTCTCTACAGAGAACTCATATTGATTCTGTTGAAAATTCCTAAAGTAACCCAGCGCGACCTGATCGGCAATTTGCGGACGTATATTTAAACTGCTTAGCACATATTGATCTGTTGGAAGACTGGCTGTGGTATTGGTCAACTGATGCAAATGCTGGGTCATGCGATTAAAGCTCGCTTTTATACTCTGGCGTGAATCCAGTATCCAGGCTAGCGACAAGCGGGGTTCAACATTCAGATAATGTTTGATGACGCCCGAGTCATACGTTCTTTCATTCAGCGGTCCCCCCTCACCATCATAATCGTAGAAGGTGCCTGGCCCCATCACCATAAAATCGGTAAACCGCAAGCCATAAATGAGAGAGAGTCGGTCACTCGGTTGCCATTCGTGAGAGATGTACCCGGCAGCTTCAATACCATTCCGATGTTCGATGTCGATCGAATTCACCTCAGAATCGTTTCCGGCAGCCAAACTTGCTGGCATGATCTGCTGATGCAACACATTCAATCCAAAACGCAGCGTGTGATTATTCGCCGCATATAAGGAAAAATCCTGCTTCAAATTCCAATTTCGAATTTTAGAGGAAATAACAAAATTCGAATTATCACTATTGACGTCCACGTTGTACGTGAAGTCGCTATAAACCATCGTCGTGTTACTAAACAACTTGGGGTGAATTACGGAATTCCAACGTACCGTAGCGGTCGCATTTCCCCAATCAAAACCAAAAAGATCGCTGTACCCCAAATCGTCTTTCCCAAAATAACCCGACAAATAAAGTCGATTTCTATCGTTAATCTGAAAGTTCATCTTCGCATTGAGATCGTAAAAATACAACTGGCTATTTTTCACCGTCTCATCCTTCGATAGCTTTAAGAACATATCTGCATAGGTCCGTCTACCACTCAACATAAACGATCCGCGATCTTTCACCACTGGACCTTCTATCTTCAACCGAGACGCGATTAATCCCAGCCCCCCTTCAGCTGTAAATTGTTTACTATTCCCTTCCAACATACTGATATCTAAAACAGACGCAATACGTCCGCCGTACTGAGCCGGGACCCCTCCCTTATACAAGGTCGCGTCTTTCACCGCATCGGAATTAAATGTAGAAAAGAAACCCAATAAGTGGGAGGCATTGTAAACGGTAGCCTCGTCCAATAGGATAAGGTTTTGGTCTCCCGATCCGCCGCGGACGTAAAAACTTGAACTGCCTTCTCCCCCACTGGCTACCCCTGGCATCAATTGGATGGTTTTCAAAATGTCCTTTTCACCAAAGACAACCGGAATATTTTTTAATTCCTCCATCTTGAAATTCAGATTCCCCATTTGAGGGGAAGTGACGTTATCGTTATCGCTGCGAGCCGATACCACCACTTCCTCAATGGTATTGGAGGATGGTGTTAAATGGAAGTCCTGTTTTACATCTTGGGTGATGGTTAAGGTGTCCAATAGGGTTTCAAAGCCCACAAATGAGATTTTCACCACATGCGTTCCAGGAGGCAGGCTGAGCGAGTAAAAGCCATAGTTGTTGGAATAGGTATCCAAATTCAATGCATCAACTCGGATCAAGGCGGCACGCAACGATTCACCTGAGGCGCCGTTTCTGACCGCCCCGCTTAACGTATTGGTTTGGCCCCAAGCCCAACCTACAGCAAGCACATTCCATAAAAACAACATCGTTATTCTACTCAGAAAAGCCGACTGTCGACACCGCAAATACCAATTCATGGATAAAGATAAAAAAGCCATTCTGAACGTCAAAATGGCTTTCATAGGTTTATAATAGTGTATCGTGCTTCAAATATAGAAACCTTATCTAAAACCGCAAAAATATTATTCAAATAAGTCATTAATTGTCGCGTTTTGTGAAAAATTCAGAAAAGAAAGCCATTTGATAATGGATAGACTGGGACCAATAATCCCAGTTGTGTCCACCAGGCATCACCAAAAACCGATGGGGTATTCGCAAGTAATCTAACTTTTCGTGCAAGGCACAGTTCACCTGGTAAAAGAAGTCCTGTTGACCACAATCGATAAACAGCGCTAATGAACCGGGCTCGATTAAGTGCGTAAGCTCCATCACGGTATGCGCGTTCCACCTTTCGGGATTTTGCGAGAACTTGCCCAATCGCTTGGCCATATCCCAGTTATCGGGGAACGGACGAATATCCACCCCGCCAGCAGTACTTCCAGCAGCTCCAAAAACATCCGGATGTTTGATTGCTAAATATAAAGCACCGTGTCCGCCCATACTGAGACCTGTAATGCCGCGCTGCTCTTTGGTGTTAGCAACCGGATAGTTGGCCTCTATGTACGCAACGAGTTCCGTGGAAACAAAAGTCTCATATTGGAAATCCCCATCCTCTGGAATATCCCAGTACCAACTGCCATACCCGCCGTCGGGACAAACAATTAAAATTTTATAACGGTCCGCTAACTCTTTAATTGCAGGTGCTTTCTTCACCCAGTCCGCATAGTTCCCCGAATATCCGTGCAGCAGATACAAAGTGGGTAACGACCGATTTCCCACATCGTCAGGTTGTATCACGACCGTCTTGATCTCCTTATTCATCGCCAAACTCGGCACACCGATGGTATCTACTGTGGCGGCATGGCTAAACGGCAAACAGCATAAAAAGGCTAAAAACGACAGGATAATTTTCATAGTGCAACAGGTTTAAATCAGAATAAATAATAGTAAAGATAGGCATCTAGACCTAAAGGGCGTTCGCTAAGGGTGTAAAAGCCTCTCCCTGTATGATCAAATGCGATGGCTTCACCTTGTGGTTCTGGCTGATACGGTCGGTTTTCAGGTACGCGCATCAGGGCATCCGACACCGATTCATGTGGTAAAAGCGCCCACTTATAAATATGCGTTAAGTTTTTTATTAATATCGCATCACGATTTCTGGAGATATCCGCAGCCGTAGCAAAGGTAAACGGGAGTTCCACTTGCTTTTGTAGCGAAAAATTAGTTTCGCTGGGCTGCCCGAAGACCGGAGCGGCATACACCGATGAACGAAACTCTCGTTTACTGATCAAAACCACCTGCTGCTCCTTAGGATCTACAAAAATCGCTTCTGCATCTCTGGCCCGTTGATCTGCATAACGTAATGTACAAATACGGATATCGGCCGCGGGGACATACATCTCGCCCAGTTGGTCGAGATTTTCCGGTTCTTTGAGGATATATAAATAAATTTCCTCACGTCGGGCCCGATTGTCTCCTATATCCGCTAGCACCAAATGCGGTTCACCGTCAAGGTTTACCCAGGCGATATCTTCGATATCAACTGCCGCGATGCCCCCAAGCGTCACTGTTGCGTTCAATTGAGCCAGCGAGTCAATTAAATAGATTTTGGCATTGTCCCCGCTATCGTTATGCACCCATATCTGGCCCGCATATCGACTAGACGGGACCATTCCAGATACTTCACTCAATACTGGTGCGCGCAATTTCCCCAAAGTAACGCGGTGATCCGAATCTTGTGCGGAAACGACACCAGGTACAATCAGTAAGCAAAAAAACCAAAACAGATACGCACGCATAAAAAAAGATCGATTGGTTTAATCGATCTCTAAAATACACTAAATTATTTTCTATTCAGCTTGAAATGCTGAAATGATTGCCTCTCTATGCGTGGAGTCTTTTTCCGTCCACTCTAAAACCCTTCTATACGTATCGATGACACCAAATAGTTCCGCTTCCGCGCCGACGTTATTTTCGAAGAAATATTTAAAACTATAGGTTCCGTTTTCCGCCAAATTCACCTCTTCTTTGTTCGATGAAAACACCAGGGGTGTGATCGTATCTTGAGTCATTTTCCCACTGGTCTGGATCTTAAACAGCGTGCCCAAACTCTTTACAAAGTTATCTGAATGTTCGCCAGAAGAATGGAAACGGATATGACCTTCCGTAAAGCCATTCGCCTCATCCGGGGCACCATCACTTCCAATGCCCGCTGGAATTTGTTTCGCCACTTCTACTTCAAAGCCAACGGTATCGGACTGGAATAAAGACACGGCTTGAAAACGAACGGTACTATCCGTTTGATCCACTTCATTCAAATGAAAATAAAAGTTGAGTTTCTCGGCGTCTGCATTATTATTCATTTGTCCAATCACACCGGCCGAGGAACCTGATGCCGTTTGGGTACTGTCCTCATCCTGATCGGAGCCTGAATTTGAATTGTTTCCGCATGAGCTCCAACCAAGTAGAGCAAATGACAATAGAATCAGGGTGCTTGTTTTTTTCATCGTAGCATATTTTGGTTTATTAATAAACAATACGTAGGGACAAATGTTTTTATTTTCTAATCAATGCCTGATACAGAATTTCCACCGGATGGAAGGACTTTCTCCCCAACCCGTCTTTAATCTGATGACGGCAAGAAGTACCTGGGGCGGCCACAACCACCTCATCTTTCGTCTGGCGAAGCGTTGGATACAAAACCAGTTCCGCTACCTGCTGAGAAATCGGATAGTGTTCCTTTTCGTAACCGAAAGAACCCGCCATACCACAACAACCCGATGGGATGACTTCTACCTGATAGTTCACCGGAAGGGTCAATATTTGCCGCGTGGTCTCCACCAGTTTGAACGCTTTTTGATAACAGTGTCCGTGCAAACTAATTTGTTTCGGCTCAGCGGTAAATTGTTCTGGATGGATCCGTCCCGCTTTCCATTCTTGCAAAAGGAATTCATCGATAAGCAACGCATGCTGAGCGACCCGTTGGGCTTCCTGCCTTAAGGGCCGATCGACTAAATCCGGGTATTCATCGCGAAACGTCAATATAGCAGAGGGTTCAATGCCCAGTAAGGGCGTATCTTGATCAATTACCGACGACATACGGCGTACATTTCGATTGGCGATCCCTTTGGCTTTCCGCAGAAAGCCCTTAGACAAATACGTGCGGCCGCTTTCCTCTAAATCGGGTATTTCCACGCGGTATCCCAAGGAAGTCAGCAACTCATACGCCGCAATACCTACCTCAGTATCATTGAAATTGGTAAATTCATCGCTAAACAAATACACGCGTCTACCGTTTGGTTTCTCGGTGTTTTTTCGCTTTCGCATCCATTTGGTGAATGTCGTGCTGTGAAGTGAAGGCAACGAACGTTCTGCAGCGAAACCCAGCAACTGCTTGATCCAGCGTGAAGTGAGGCGATGACCAGCGAAAAAGTTATACACAGCAGGCATCAACGCCCCCAGTTTTTGCGACTGCGTAAACCCGGCAATAATCCTAGAACGCACCGGACTACCGTTTGCATCGTAATAATGTTGCAAGAACTCCGCCTTCATTTTGGCCACGTCTACGCTAGATGGGCATTCCGTTTTACACCCTTTACAGCTCAAACATAAATCCATCACCTCCTTAATCTCATCGTGATCAAAGCGATTGGCCTGCGTAGAGTGGGTTAAAAACTGTCTCAACATATTTGCTCGAGCTCGCGTCGTATCTTTTTCATCCCGAGTCGCCATAAAAGATGGACACATCGTGCCTCCGGATATCTCCGTTTTTCGACAATCCCCCGACCCAGAACATTTTTCGGCCAGCCGTAAGATGCTTTGGTCTGCACTAAAATCAAAGTACGTTTCTACCGCATTGCATTGCTCAGTAGGCTGATCATAACGAAGGTGGGTATCCATGGGTGGCGTGTCTACAATCTTTTGGGCATTGAATACGCCTTTAGCATCAAAGATATTTTTAACGCGTTGCAAGAGTTCATAAACCTGCTCGCCTAGCACCTTACCGATAAACTCCCCCCGTAAACGGCCATCACCGTGTTCACCGCTGAGTGAGCCGTTATATTTTAACACCAAATCAGTCGTTTTTTCCAGTATCGATCGGAATTGGCGCTTGCCAGTCTCCGATTTTAGGTTAAGAAACGGTTCAATATGTAACTCGCCCGCTCCGGCATGAGCGTAGTAGGACGCATGCACCTGCTCTTGTTTCAGCATTTCTTGTACATCGGCTACGTAAGCTGGCAAATCCGCTGGCGATACGGCGCAGTCTTCAATTAAATTGACCGGCTGCGAATCCCCGGGAAGATTCCGAATAAGTCCCAAACCCGCTTTTCTCACATCCCAGACCAAATTGGTTTGTTGATCTCCGGTAATCAGTGGGTAAGCATAGCCAAGCCCTTGCCGCTGCAAATCGGCGACAAGCCGGTTGGCTTTACGGCTGACCTCCTCTAGTCTATCGGCGCGAAATTCGACAATCAGTAAGGCTTCTGGATCGCCCTGAATAAAGAAGCGATTATGTTGATAGGTCGGATGTCCTTTGGTAAAATCAAGAATATATTTATCCACCAATTCAGAAGCTTCAGGTTCATGTTGAAGCGCCACAATATTGCCCCTCATGCATTCCACCATATCCTCGAAATGCACACACAGCAAACCAATTTCCTTTGCTGGCAGCGGGCGCAGTTGAATCTTTGCCTCCGTTATAATACCCAGCGTTCCTTCGGATCCCGCCAGCAACTGACACAAATTAAATGGTCGGTTGGTGTCGGCCAGTAGGTCCAAAGCATAGCCGGTATTGCGGCGCGTAATGTCGGATTTAGGATAGCCCGCCTGAATCGCCTGCCGATTGGCCGGATCACGCATTAGGGCATCCAGTTGACGGTAGATATCGCCCTCTCGACCAGAAGTGAGGAGCTTATTCTGATAGGCGTCCGCCTCCAATGTCTCAAAAGTAACTTCCGAACCGTCGTCTAATAAAACCTCCGCGGAGATTAGATTTTGTCTCGTATCGCCCCATACAATCGAATGAAGTCCCGATGAATTGTTCCCGATCATTCCCCCGATCATCGCTCTGTTCGCTGTGGATGTTTCGGGTCCAAACATCAGTCCAAGTGACTTGAGATGCGCATTCAAATCGTCTCTGATGACTCCTGGTTCTACGCGTGCCCATTGTTCTTCGACATTGATTTCTAAGATTCGATTAAAATAGCGCGAAATGTCCACGACAATCCCTGCTCCAACCACTTGGCCCGCTAGCGAGGTTCCAGCGGCGCGAGGAATTAACGTCAATTGTTGCGCGGAGGCAAACGCAATCAATAGCTTCAAGTCCGCCACGGTATGTGGAATACACACTGCCACAGGCTCTTGTTGATACACCGACGCATCGGTGGAGTACGCTAGCCGCATCATTCGGTGCAACGAATCGCGCTGATCGTAAAACAATTCACCAGTAAGCTGGTGCGCCAATTGAGTTAAAGTAGATGGTAAAGACACGTCAATTATTAGATTTTCTAAAGCAAATTTACATATTGTTTCATGAAAATCGCAGGATACGATGTCTTGGATTTCTTTTTCTGAAATTATCCACTCTTATCAGATACTTACCTATGGTTAAATGCAAAAACTGATCCTATAAATGTCATTTAATCAGAATAAAATTCTTTTTAGATACAATATATTTGAATTTCATTCATATTTATCGATATTTGCGGCACTATGACAAAACTAGAGTTTTCACTGGATCAAGTCGACCTGCATATCTTGAGAATCATGCAAGAAAATGCCCGGAC
>DXCW01000010.1 GCA_019115805.1 Candidatus Sphingobacterium stercorigallinarum | reverse complement strand
CAAGGAAAGAAATTATGTTTTCAAACTTACAAGACAAATTAGATAGAGCTTTTAAGGTACTTAAAGGCCAAGGAAATATCACGGAGATCAACGTCGCTGAGACGATGAAAGAGATTCGTAAGGCATTATTGGATGCTGACGTTAACTACAAGACGGCTAAGTTGTTTACAGACGAGGTGAAGCAGAAGGCGCTTGGACAGAACGTGTTGACAAGTATTTCTCCCGGTCAGTTATTGACTAAGATCATGAACGATGAGCTCACCGAGCTTATGGGAGGGGCGGTGACGGAATTGGAGGTTTCAAAAAATCCTACCGTTATCTTGATTGCAGGATTGAACGGTGCGGGGAAGACCACGTTTTCAGGGAAATTAGCGAAGTTCCTAAAAGAGCACAAAGGGAAGAAGCCCCTGCTTGTAGCTGGGGACGTATACCGCCCCGCTGCGATTGATCAATTGGAGGTGTTGGGACAGCAGATCGATGTGCCGGTTTTTGTAAACAGAGAATCTGATGACCCAATTGGTATTGCGACGGCTGGTGTGGAAGCGGCAAAGCAAAATGGCCATAATATTGTGATCATAGATACAGCAGGTCGGCTTGCTATTGATGAGGCGCTGATGCAGGAGATTACTGCCGTTCGAGATGCAACGAAACCTGATGAAATCCTATTCGTCGTCGACTCGATGACGGGGCAGGATGCAGTCAATACGGCAAAAGCATTTAATGATCGTCTTGATTTCACAGGTGTTGTGCTTACCAAATTAGATGGAGATACCAGAGGTGGAGCTGCCTTGTCCATTAAGTCCGTGGTCAATAAGCCGATTAAGTTTATTGGTACAGGGGAGAAAATGGAAGCGCTTGATGTCTTTCACCCCGATCGAATGGCCTCTAGAATTTTGGGAATGGGAGACGTCGTGTCGTTGGTGGAGCGCGCCCAGCAACAATTCGACGAAAAAGAGGCGGCTGAACTTCAAAAGAAGATTCGGAAAAATAAATTTGACTTTAATGATTTCAAATCCCAGATTCAGCAAATAAAGAAAATGGGGAATATGAAAGATTTGATGGGGATGATTCCGGGGATTGGTAAAGCAATTAAAGATGTAGAAATTGGCGATGACGCCTTTACTCCAATTGAAGCGATTATCGATTCCATGACTCCGTTTGAGCGTGCCAACCCCGACGCTATTGATCAGCGTCGCAGGATGCGAATTGCTAAAGGGTCCGGTACGGATATCACCGAGGTGAATAAATTGATGAAACAGTTTTCTGACATGCGGAAAGTGATGAAGCAAATGTCTAATCCAGGTATGGCGGCTAAGATGATGCGTAATATGCCGAAGATGCCCGGGAAACCGTTCTAATCGTCAAGGAATGTCGTCAAAAAGTTGTGGTCGAGGCTACAGCTTTTTTTTTGCTCATGGCTATCCCTAAATATTGTCCGACAAAGGCTACCAAGCAAATCGATTTTATTCTTATTTTTGTAGTATGGACGATCCTGATCAGATATCGGAATACGGCAAGATACTTTTGATGGCAATTGTGGGTATCGTGTTGGTTTGTGCCACGATTTTCCTTGCTCGCGTACTTTCCCCAAAAAATCCGAATCCCATTAAATTAAGTAGTTACGAATGTGGTGAAGACACAATTGGTAGTGCATGGGTACAAATTAATCCCAGGTTTTATGTTATTGCCTTGGTTTTTTTGCTGTTTGATGTGGAGTTAATTTTTATTTTCCCTTGGGCGACGGTTTTCGGTAACGCCGCTTTGAATATGGCGGATTCGCGGTGGGGTTGGTTGACCATGGCGGAGATGGCTATTTTTATTGGAGTGCTGATAGTAGGGCTTTGGTATGTGTGGGTGCGGGGCGATATCAGTTGGATTCGACCTACTCATCGCCGACCAGAAGTACAGGTGGGCATTCCTGGATCCGCTTATCAGAATTTAAACCAGAAGAATTATGAAATTCGCAAGCATAGGGAAGAACGGGGTGTAGAGGTGATGCCGGCAGCGCCAAAGCGAGCACCCGCTAAGCTCGGATTTCGACCTAAGTTTGGTAAAACTAATCAAGAAGAATGAGCACAGATCAACGTTTTCAGGAAAAAGGTGGGATAATAGTAGCAAAGATGGACGATTTGTTGAATTGGGCGCGTCTCTCATCGATGTGGCCGATTAGTTTCGGCATCGCTTGTTGTGCAATCGAAATGATGGGGGCTATGGCATCCACTTACGACCTTGATCGGTTGGGTGTTTTTCCACGTCCTTCTCCGAGACAATCTGATGTCATGATTATTGCTGGTACGGTCACGTTCAAGATGGCGGATCGGATCAAAAAATTATATGAACAGATGCCAGATCCGAAATATGTTATTTCAATGGGCTCTTGTTCAAACTGTGGTGGGCCGTATTGGCAACACGGTTATCACGTCGTAAAAGGAGTTGACCGAATTATTCCTGTCGACGTCTATGTGCAAGGATGTCCCCCAAGACCAGAAGCATTAATTGGTGCTTTTTTAGAGCTACAAAAAAAAATAGAAGAACAATCACTACTGAAGGATGATATCTATCCTCAAAGTGTAGAACAGTATAGTTAAATATGGCAAAAGATTTTTATGGCGACTTACGCCTAGGGATTCTGGGCGGCGGTCAATTGGGCCGCATGTTGATTCAAGAGGCGATCAATTTTAACGTCGATATTCATGTATTGGATCCTGATCCGAATGCACCTTGTAAACGCCTTTGTAACCATTTTGAAGTGGGATCATTGTCGGATTACGATACCGTGTTGAATTTCGGTAAGGATCTGGACATGATCACCATTGAGATTGAAAAAGTAAATGTGGACGCCCTTGAAGCGCTCGAGGAGCAGGGAGTACAAGTATATCCGCAATCTCGTGTGATCCGTCTGATTCAAGATAAAGGGCATCAAAAACAATTTTTTAAACAAAACGATATTCCAACTGCAGCTTTCCAATTTATATCGAACCGACAAGCGCTGGAAAACTGTGACTGTACCATGCCGTTTATCCAAAAGATACGGAAAGACGGTTACGATGGTAAGGGAGTAAAGCGCATCGAGTCGGCTGCCGATTTTGAGGGAGCTTTTGATCAGCTCAGCATTGTTGAGGAGTTAATTGATTTTGAAAAAGAAATCGCAGTCATTGTCGCAAGAAACGATAGAGGAGAGGTCTCTACCTTTCCGATGGTAGAAATGGAATTTAATCCAGAAGCCAATCTCGTTGAGTTTCTGATATCTCCTTCTACTTTTTCTGAAGAAATTCAGCAGCGTGCAGAACAGATTGCTGTAAAAATTGCGAACGATCTTCAAATCGTAGGTCTGCTCGCTGTAGAAATGTTTTTAACGCCTGACGGTGAAATATTGGTTAACGAACTAGCGCCTAGACCACACAATAGTGGCCATCATAGCATTGAAGGCAATGTGACATCTCAGTTTGCTCAGCATTTGAGGTCCATTTTCAATTTACCCTTAGGAAATACCGCGGTACGGAGTAATGCGGTGATGGTAAACCTTCTGGGCGAAACGGGTTTTCAGGGCTTAGCTCGTTATGAAGGGATAGAACAAGCGTTAGCCATACCCGGTGTGTATGTGCACTTATATGGAAAAAAATACAC
>DXCW01000065.1 GCA_019115805.1 Candidatus Sphingobacterium stercorigallinarum | reverse complement strand
GGACCTGAAGCCATCATTTTCATCATCATATTCAAACCCGCTTCAATCACAAAAGTTGCCCGAGTCTGCTGATCCGGTGTGGACTCCAATTTCCAACGCAACGTCAAGGGAAATGGGGTTTCTTCAATCGGTGTACTCACCAGCTCTTTGTTTTCCAAACGCTCACTAATACGTAATGAGAGTTTGGCCATGTTTTGTATCGTAAATGACGCTTGATCAGCCGTAGACGACCAGTTGTATATATTTTCTGGCATCAATTGCTCGTGGTTATTCATATCCGACAAGAAGCGATACACTTCATCGATCGGTTTATCAATATCCACACTGTTTTGAATAATGGTCATATTTTATTGTTCAGGTGTCCAATTTTCTGGATTCTGCTTCCATTTTTCCAGAATATCAATATCCGATTCTAGGATGTAACTATTGGCAGCCGCTACCCGAATAAGTGCTCCATAATCACATAAGCTATGGAAGGTACATTTTGCATCTTCAAAGTTTTGGCGAGCAACCTCCAAACCATAGGTAAAGATAGATACCAAGCCCACTACACTACACCCCGCTTCACGTAAGGCTTTTACCGCCTGCAAACTACTTTTCCCAGTGGAAACCAAGTCTTCGATTACGACAACACGCTGACCACTGATCACTTCACCTTCGATCAAATTCTGCCGTCCGTGTGCCTTTGCACTACTCCGAACATAGGAAAAAGGAAGGCCTAAATCTTGTGCTACCAACACACCTTGAGGGATCCCTGCGGTCGCTACTCCTGAAATCATATCTATCGAACCGAACTCCTCTTGGATCAACTGCGATAACTTCTGACGAATATAGGTGCGGATCGATGGATGCGATAGGGCCACACGATTATCGCAGTATATCGGTGATTTCCATCCCGACGCCCAAGTAAAAGGGTTTTTAGGTTGTAATTTTATTGCTTTAATTTGCAATAAGGATTCAGCAACTTTTTGTTCAACCTCATTTAAATAATTCATGGCACAAATTTATAAAATTTATATGAACCAAAGTCTGTTAATTTTGGCAGATTTCAGTCCTGCATGGGAAGGGCCTCTTCAAACAATTGGTTTACAAGAGATTGATTTGAAAAATCTTTTTATCGAGTCGACTAAGGAAAAGCAACAGAAAGTCTATTTGTGCATACACCCCGAGATTGAGCAAGCATTTAAAGGACTATTACAAAAGATACGCGTCATCAAGGCGGCTGGCGGATTGGTCGAAAACGGGAATGGAGAATACCTTTTCATTCACCGACTGGGCAAATGGGATTTACCAAAAGGCAAAGTGGAAGAAAACGAAAAGGTTCGGGATGCATCGGTTCGGGAAGTAGAAGAAGAGTGCGGCATCAAGATCGATTACCTTGGGCCTAAAATCACCACCACCTACCACACCTACTGCATGCGCGATAAATTTATATTGAAGCAAACCAAATGGTATAAAATGGGGGTAAATAAGAAACCTAAACTAACCCCCCAAACTGAGGAAGATATTCAGCAAGCGATTTGGCTTCCGGTCTCTGAATTAAACAAGGTACGTAAAAACACCTACCCCCTCATCCTGGATCTCATACAAGATCTAGATCAGTAACAAGAAAACCTCGTGGTACCGTGTTTTTCGCTCATTTAAACCACCCTGCTGATGGCCTCATCCGGGTAAGCGACTGTGCCGTTCGAGAAGTACCGGCTCTCCCAGGAGAGCCGGCAATTGAAACCCGCAACACACGCAATGTCAACGAAAATCAGCCGGTGATAAAGAATATTCCGTAAAAAACACAGCAGAAAGAACCTGTAATGCAAAACGGTAACGGAAATAAAACCGAAAAGCTACCCTTTTTGTGGCGTTATTTTAGAGGTCTCCCCTACTCTTTCACTCAGGCTTAGGGAGATGACACTCGTCATTTCTCGTTGCATTATCGGGGCGCCAGACTTTTTAAAAGAAATAAATATGCGTAACTTTGCTCCTCAGCATGCTTAACTGTGCTGCGTGTAGCGTATTATGAAAAGAAAACCATATACCATTTTCTACCTCATCCTGTTGATTGCATTTGTATTATTTTTTGCAACCACCTGTTTCGGTGTATTTTAAAGACCTCCGTTTCCAGGCGATTTACGATCCTGGTTTTTATCCTCCCAGAAATCTGCGTTTTTAATCCCCAGTTCTTTCGGGTTAAACGCAGGCGATTTTATCCCTTGCTTCCTTTTCTTAATATAATCCTTCCAAACTTTCATCGCCACTCCACTCAGCAGCAACAAAGCGATTAAGTTGGCCCAGGCCATCAGCCCTACCCCAATATCGCCGATTGCCCATGCCGTGTCCGCCGTGCGGACCGTACCGAAATAAACCGCCGACAAAAAAGCCAGTTTTAAAACCCATTGCACGATCGTCTTCAGCCGACCATTTTTCACCAGATAGGATACGTTGGTATCCGCATAATAGAAATAGGCCATAATTGTTGTGAAAGCAAAAAAGAACAAGGCGATGGCTATGAAAGCATCTCCAAAACCTGGAAAATGATGCGACACGGCCGCCTGAGTGAATCCGCTATACTCGAGTCCCGGAGCATTTTCTACGATCATTTCCGTCGGATTACCTGCATCGTCTACTGCGGTGACATTGTACATGCCGGAAAATATAATCATCAGCGCCGTTGAGGTACAAATGAAAAGCGTGTCCACATACACCGAAAAGGCTTGCACTAGACCTTGTTGAGCAGGGTGATCGACATCGGCGGCAGCAGCCACATGTGGCGCAGTACCTTGACCGGCTTCATTAGAGTAGATCCCGCGTTTGACTCCCCAAGCGATAGCCATACCAATGATCCCCCCGAACGTGGCATCAAAACTTAATGCACTGCTAAAAATAAGCCCGAATACCGCGGGGATGTGTTGAAAGTTTATCCCGATGATAGTGAGTGTTAACAAGACGTAGCTTCCGGCCATAAAGGGAACCACAAACTCGGCCACGGTTCCCAGGCGCTTGACGCCACCGAATATAATCAGCACCAGCAGAAAAACCACCACCATCCCGGTATAATGAACCGGCACTTCAAATGCGTTATTGACGGATGAAGCAATGGCATTCGCTTGCACGCCAGGCAGCAACAGACCGGCACTGATAATAGTAACGACCGCAAATAAAATCGCATACCATTTGATCCCTAGCCCCTTTTCTATATAATACGCGGGACCGCCTCTAAACTCCGTACCTTCACGTTGTTTGTATACTTGCCCTAATGCCGCTTCAACAAAGGCGGAGGCCGAACCTAAAATGGCAATTGCCCACATCCAAAATACAGCGCCCGGCCCTCCATAAAAAATCGCTGTAGCGACGCCAATAATATTACCCGTACCAACGCGACCGGAAATGGCTAGCGCAAAAGCTTGAAACGATGAAATGCCTTCCGATCCCTTCTTCTTTTTGAAAAGCAAGGCCAACATTTCCTTCACATAGGTGACTTGTAAAAAGCCCGTTCGGATGGAAAAATAAAGACCAACGGATAAACACAGACCAATAAAAATATTGCTCCACACCAAGTTGGAGATTGAGGAAATGATACTATCCATTAATTTGGTTTAAAATCGTGAATGTCATTAGCGATGGCTAAAATAATTACTTTTAGTGGAAAACACAGAAATTTATCCGAGCGGAATAAAAAAACGAGTTTAGATACGCCTATATCAAATGATCAAACATTTGAGACCAGATTTTACTTTGTCACACAACAATGGATCTAATGGCCTACTGCGCGCGGCTATAATCGAACAGCAACACAATCAGTATAATCAACCTACCCAATAGATAGATGCCCACAGGAATCAAAAAGAACCATTTAAAAGCCCAATATTGCCGTGCGGTCATTTTGGAAAACAGCTTTGGTCGTCTCATCTCTACCTCTTTAACGCCTAAATGCGTAATCTGGTATACTCCAGGGATCAACACCATTCGCCGTATCCGCCGGGTCGTTTTGAACTCGGCATCGGCGTTCGCGAATCCCTCAATTATTTGTACCTTTGTCCGGCTAGGACGGCCGGTACGTATTAACCGATTAGGGATCGATACGATCTAAAGTAAAGCGGCAGGCCGCATCTCCGTCCATATGTAGCAAATAAGGTAGAATAAAAAAAGCAACTTAATGATAAATGTTTCAAATTTGAGTCTTCGTTTTGGCAAACGTGTCCTGTTCGAAGATGTCAACTTAAAATTTACACCGGGAAACTGTTACGGAATTATCGGAGCGAATGGTGCTGGTAAATCGACTTTCCTAAACATCATATCCGGCCAGGTAGATCCGACTACCGGTTCGGTTTCTTTTACGCCGGGAGAACGGATGTCTGTGCTGAAACAAAATCACTACGAGTTTGATGAATTCACCGTGATCGAAACGGTCATGATGGGTAACCAAGAGCTCTATAAGGTGATGAAGGAAAAAGATGAGATCTACATGAAGGAAGATTTCTCAGACGCGGACGGCGAACGTGCAGGCGAACTCGAAAGTCTATTTGCTGAGATGGACGGCTGGAATGCGGAGAGCAATGCGGCGACGCTATTGAGCAACTTAGGTATTCAAGAAAGCCTACATTTCAAACTCCTCAAAGAACTTGACGGGAATGAGAAGGTACGCGTCTTGTTGGCACAGGCGCTATTCGGAAATCCAGACATCTTGATTCTCGATGAGCCGACAAACGACTTGGACATCCATACGATTGCTTGGTTAGAGGACTTTTTAGCCGCTTATGAAGCCATTGTTTTGGTGGTCTCCCACGACCGACATTTTCTCGATGCCGTGTGTACCCACATTGTAGATATTGACTTCGGTAAAATGTCTATATATACCGGGAACTACAGCTTCTGGTATGAATCCTCTCAGCTTGCGCTAAAACAACGGACAGATCAGAACAAAAAGATGGAAGACAAAGTGAAGGAACTTCAAGAATTTATCCGTCGTTTCTCCGCCAACGCATCCAAATCCAAACAGGCTACCTCCCGTAAAAAGGCCTTGGAAAAAATAAACATCGACGAGATTAAGCCATCGAATAGAAAATATCCAGCTATTATGTTCAATAGCATGGACAGAGAGCCGGGAGATCAGATTCTACATATCGAAAAACTCGGTAAGACAATCGGTGAGGAAGTATACTTCAACGACGTTACCTTCATGGTCAACAAAGGTGATAAAATCGCATTACTCGCTGAGAACAATCTAGTCACATCTGCGTTTTACGATATCATTACGGGTCGCGATCAAGACCATCGCGGTGAATACAAATGGGGCGTAACGATTACTCCTGCCGACATGCCTATTGATAACGCGGAATTTTTTGAGGGTAAAACTGAAAATTTAGTGGACTGGCTACGCGATTACACCAGCAAACCGGAAGCGGATGAACAATTTATCCGTGGTTTCTTAGGAAAAATGCTTTTTTCAGGAGAAGAGGTGTTAAAAAAATGTTCGGTACTGTCTGGAGGAGAAAAAATGCGCTGTATGTTCTCTCGTATGATGCTTCAGGGCGCCAACTTCCTTATTTTTGATGAACCGACCAACCACTTGGACTTGGAATCGATTACTGCCCTGAACAACGGGATGACAGATTTTCGCGGATCAATCATCTTTACGTCAAGGGACCACGAATTGACCCAAACGGTGGCCAATCGTATT
Source organism: Candidatus Sphingobacterium stercorigallinarum (assembly GCA_019115805.1). Classification (GTDB taxonomy): domain Bacteria; phylum Bacteroidota; class Bacteroidia; order Sphingobacteriales; family Sphingobacteriaceae; genus Sphingobacterium; species Sphingobacterium stercorigallinarum. The sequence continues at coordinate 5,774 of DXCW01000065.1, read as the reverse complement.
ATCGAACTGACACCCAATGGCGTCATCGACAAGTTGATGACCTACGATGAGTATATCAATTCGGACGTCGTAAAAGCGCAGCGGGAAGAACTGTATCGCCGCCGTTAGGAACATACCGTTCCTCGGTAGCGATAAAAAAGTGAGAGCGCTTCGTTCGCTCTCACTTTTTTATGAGCTTTCCAGCGGTATTAAAGGGTTCGACCTTTCATCTCCAATTTGGCAATTAAGTTCGATTTGACCATGCTAAACAGGTAATCTTTAGCTTCCGCAAAAGACACACGATATAAACGGCGTTGTGGATGCAACTCGTCGGGGAATCGTTCCAACAAACTTTCATAAAACAAATCTAAAGCTTGGTTGTCCGGCATTTCATACGGTATGCGCAGTTGAAACCGACGAATTAGCGCCGTATCCAAAATCGACAAATGGTTAGTCGCCGCAATCAACAGCACTTCTTGCGGTAAATAATCGATCAATTGAATCAGAGAGTTGACCAAACGCCGCATTTCTCCAACGTCGTTCTCATCCTCCCCCCTAGCTTTACCTAACTGATCAAACTCATCCAAGAACAAAACAGCTTCATCCCGGCGAGCTCGATCAAACACGCGTTTTATGTTCTGAGAAGTCTCACCGATACGTGCGTTCACCACATTGCTTAAATTAAGCAATATCAAAGGTTTGTTCAAGACACCGGCAATCGCCTTGGCAGTGGACGTTTTTCCACAACCGGAACTTCCGTGCAGCAACACTTTATGGGTCAACGGTAAACCAAAGCGCAGCAAATCCTCCCGGTATCGATGTTCCTTAATCAATTGGTGGATTCTCTCCCGGTTGTCATCGCCTAAGAAAAGATCATTTAACTCGACGTGCTCGCTGTCCTTTATGATGAGATCTTGTATATTCATTCTTCGCTCAATACACCCTATGGTACGCTTTAAAACACACAGGCGGGATGCTCCGCTACGTGCTTCTTGTTTTTGTGTACAATGTTACAAAAAATTATCCTCACTCGCATTCCTACTGTCTAATTACGGAATGCGCTTTCGGTTATCATCTGGTGCGGCATCCAATAACATGGAATACGGATCGACGATTACCGCTGTTGGTTTCCGATCCAGTGGAATTTGCAATCGATTGTTCATTTCATGAATACGCAATCGTTCCTTATAAAGAAAAGGCTCGTGATCGTCCTCCCCCACCACAGCAATGTCAATGTAATCGGCTAAAGGCAATGAATAGGTTTTTCGACCATCATCGGCCTGGCTAACCAAGGTATGGCCCTGGTCATCTTTATAAATGCGCTTTCCTTGCGGATCGTTATGAAATTTGCGTACCGTAAAGTTCACATCCAGTACAAATTGGTTGGAATCGCGGCTTGTCAATTTCACCTCGTCCACGCGATTGTCGTAAAGGGTCACACGCCGAAAGAGGTCGGTAATCAAGTAATCTAACGAATCCGGCAAAACAGCCTGCAAATCATCGACAAATGCCATTGAGGTGGTATACGGTGGGTTCTGAAAGGCATTTTTCTGTAAATATTCCGCTAAAAAAGCATTGAAGTTTTCTTCTCCCATCAGCTCGCTCAGGGTATACATGACTAGCGACCCTTTATTATAATGGATATAGGATTGATTTTCATTATACATCAGTGGCATTTCTCGGATCCGTTCACTAGCGCGGCCCATGAGATAGCTATTTAATGCATCTCTTAGAAAACGTGTCATTTGACCTTTGCCATACCGTTGCTCTAAAACTTTTAATGAGCTGTATTCCGACAAGGACTCCGACAGCATCGTCGATCCTTGCGCATAAGCGCCAATCACTTGGTGAGCCCACCACTGGTGCGCAAACTCATGCGCCGTAACCGCATAGGGATAATCCACCGCATCGTGGTCTTCATCGTCCACCTGGGCAATAAATCCGATGGCTTCGGAGAACGGCACCGTGTTGGCAAATGCTTGTGCAAACATACCGTGCGTTCTGGGAAATTCCACAATGCGAATCTGGCGAAATTGATAGGGGCTGAAATGGGCTTGGTAGTAATCCAGCGAATGCGTTAGGGCGGAGCGCATACGCTCCACATTATAGGCATGGGATTTATGATAGTAAATGCCCATTTTCACGCCTTGATAGTCTACCTCGTGCTTCTCGTACTTAGCCGATACAAAGGCATAGAAATTCAGGATGGGTGCATCCATTTTGTAGTGATAATAACGTCGTCCACCCTCTTCCCATTCTCGCTCCAAGTAACCTGGTGCAATCGCTGTCTGGTCCACAGCGGTGCTAATGATGGTTTGAAAATCTATCCAATCGGCATCCTGAGAGATGTAATTATTCGCCCAGCTGGCACTATCGGCTGGATCGGGCATGCGCATTTTGTCCGGGAGACCGTGCCGTCTGCGGATTTCATTGTCCCCAATCTCCCGCCCGCTACTATAATTTAGCACAGGAAAGATACTGTTACTTAAAAAAGTACCGTTGGATAATACAGGCGATCGATCAAATAAAAACCCATTCGGCCGGTTCCTCACCCGGTAGCGAATAGTCAGACTATCACCTGGCTGTAGTGCTTCTTCCAATTTTGAAATCCGTATAGCATGTAAACTATCCTTTTCGATGAGCTGTTCCGGACGATCGACCTCAACCTCCGTAAGCAGCCCGGCAGCCACATTCATGAAGATGGTGTCGATCAGGGCACCAGATTTATTGACGTAGGTAAATGACGCGTCTGCATGAAAGGTCCGATCTTCAGGAACCAGGTCCAGCTTAACAAATACATCCACCAAACGAGGGGCCATAAGGTCCTTATAGGAGCTGTATTTTTGTTCGTAATCCACCCGATGTCTTTCTCGATCCATCTTTCCATAATACGGCTGACGAATATTGGTCTCTACATATATGGCATAACCGATCGCCAGGAAGCCCAACAAGATCATCGCCATGGGTACGATGAGCGCCGGTTTCATCCTTCTTTTGGCACGATAAAATTTTTCCTTAATCGTCACCGCCTCTCCTCGTCTCCAGAACAGCAAAGTCAAACCGAAGAGCAAAAGCCCGAACAAGAACCAATACACTCTATAGACGATGAAATGTCGGATATCACCATAGCCATTCATATCTGAATAGGCATACGAGGGCGCCGCATCCGGTATAAACATATCTTGTTCAATACCAAGCTGGTCTAATGACGGCAGGCCAAATACGATGACCAGCGCACAGACAAATCCGACAAAATAATTTCGGAACAAGCTATGGATGAAAAGTGCAAAAAATATCAGATAGGCATATTTCAACGTGCCCAATACAAACAGATCAAAGAGATAATGTGGTAACTCGATCTGATCATACCCTTGATAAAGCTGATAGCTAATTCCCGTAATCATACAGACCACCATCATGGTCCATAACAACTTAAACAAGGCTATAGCTTGTGCCGATAACAACACCCAGTTCGGTACGCCGGTGCCCTCCAGCAATAGATGCATCTGCGATTGCCGAGATCGCTGGACAAGCATCCCAGCGAACAACAGAATAATGATTTGGATAAAGAACCCGTAAATGGCCGAAGTCGCCAACACAGTCTGCCAAGTGACCGGATAGGTGGTTGTACCGAATAATTGGTCACTCATGGAAATCACCAAAAGCGAAAATAAAAACGCAATAATGATCAATATGATAAATGTCCAATTCGCAATTAAATACCGGTAATCGGCGTGGGATAGCCGCCAACTTCGTTTTAATTGACTCCAAAACCCAAAGCTATACGAGACCAATGGGCGCGTCACGAGGAACCACATCCCCACATCCGCGGCCGTAGGATCGACAGCGGGTTTGCGACGGCCGAATACTGGACCAAGTTGAGAAAAACGGAAAAAACGATACACCACCACAAGGATCAGGAACGCGACCGTCGTCCAAATCAGCCTGTTGTATAAGAGCACACCGCTTAACGGTAGAAACTCGGTGTTTTGCTGCGCGACAGACCAATAGCGCGTGTAATATTCTATAGGCTCATATCCAAATGGATCAAGTAAAGCAACCCAAGTTCGGTTATCGATATTCTGCAGCGCTGTTTCCAACACCGTCTGTAGTAAAAAGAGAATCAAGACGAATACGAATCCGATATATACATTACGCGTAAAGGTAACCAATGCGAAAATGATACTCCCAAAAAGTAAGAAATTGGGTAACACTACGATAAAAAACGCGTGCAAATAGGCTTTGAAATAGTGAAGGCCGACACGGGTCGGGTTCACCGTTGGATAGAGCGACGCGGCATAAAAAGCGATCAAGCAAACCAGACAAATCAACGATACCACCAGCAGCGAAGCCATAAACTTCCCTGCCAAGTAATCGAGCTTTCGTAGCGGATAGGAGTACAAAACGGTGTGGACTTTATACAGATAATCTCGATAAATAGACGCGCCGACAATAGTCGGAAGGAGAAAGTACAGTAATGTCGATAAGCTATTGACAAAACGCGCAATGTTGATGGGTGAATTGTAATAGATGGGATCACTCGTTGTTCCGGCTAGCGTATCAAAGGCGCCTAGGGCCGAAATTGCAGCAAAGTAAGCAATCAAACCAAATACCAACACGTACACGTAAAACACGGGCTGCTTAAACCAGCGTTTTATTTCGAAAAGAAAAATAGTACTAAACATCGGCCTCTCCCATTTTTAGTTTCGCAAAATACAAATCCTCCAAACTCGGGGTAGCGGGTATAAAGGTATCGTTGGGCAAACCGTCACTGTGTACACGAATCTGAAGGCTGTTATCGGGGTTGTAATGGGAAGACAAAACGGTAAAGGTGCGGTCTTCCATCTCAAAATCCGCACGATCAATGGCTTTCGTCCATATTTTCCCTGATAGTTGGGCAGTACCTTCTTCAGCAGTGCCTCTAAACAAAACTCTGCCCTGATTCAGGATCGCCAACTGATGGCATAATTCACGCACATCATCGACAATATGCGTCGAGAAAATGACGGTATGCTCTGCGCCTATTTCACGTAAGATGTTGAGAAAACGTTGCCTTTCCGCGGGATCCAATCCCGCAGTAGGTTCATCGACGATGATTAGACTGGGGTTGTTCAACAACATCTGGGCAATGCCAAATCGTTGCTTCATCCCGCCGGAATATCCGCTCACTTTATGATGCCGATGCGGCTGCAGGTTGGTCAATTGCAAGACATAATCGGTAATTTCTCTTCGTTGCTTCTTGCTCGAAATTCCTTTCAATTCGGCAAAATACAGCAGTAGATCCTCGGCGGATACCTGCGGGTACACCCCAAACTCCTGAGGCAAATACCCCAATGTGCGGCGTAATGCTTGTGGGTTTTCCCTCACATCGATATCGCCAAACCGTATGGAACCCCCATCTGCTGATTGCAAGGTCGCGATGGTCCGCATCAACGAGGACTTCCCCGCTCCATTCGGTCCCAGCAGACCGAACATACCGGGACCGACTCTCAAATTTACGTCGTCCAAAGCTTTAACACCATTTTTATACGTTTTTGTGAGATTTTCGATAATAAGTTCTTTCATTGCGAATTGATTTTGTGCTGCATCAAAGCGTATGATACGCTCTATAGGTCGCCGATCAGTCAGATTTGTTACACACGCGGTAAAAAGCTTTCCGAACCGGCACATCGGTAAACAAAAAAAGCGTGCCCTCTACATAAAGGGCTCGCTTTTACTGTGAATTCCTTAAAACTTTACTTTTTATAATACGGCATGATTTCGGGAATCAACGCCTGTAATTGACTGATGCGTCG
>DXCW01000064.1 GCA_019115805.1 Candidatus Sphingobacterium stercorigallinarum | reverse complement strand
AGCGCCGCTGTTAATAAAGGGTGAGTTTTCATCATGGTTAATTACTTAATCAAAATATGTTGTGTCGTTGGTGTCTGTTCGGAATCGCCTAACGGAATGACCTCTGCAATTGGACTGAAAAGGTAGAGTTTACCGGAGGGTATTTCTCTACATTTGAATCGCTTCCGTAGTTTTTCCAGTTTCTGAAAGGTTCGGCCATTACTGATCTGGAAGTAGCTGTTGTCGGGCAGCATGTCTATTGTATCGAGTGTAGGTGAGAAAGTATTATGTTGGCTTAAAGTCCGATATAGATTAATGTCTGTACAACTTGAGGCTGCTGGTTTTTTCATATAGCGCAAAAGTGCTATAGCAATATCCTCTGGGAAAACATCTAATTTAAAAAAGGGTTCCATCAAGAGTTGGAAGTTCGTTTTCCATTCAATGCCGTGCGGTTTGACTCGTCCTTTAAATTCTTTCCAGGTCTTCAAATGTGCAAATTCATGCACCGTAGTTATCAGAAATGCATATTTATTTAAATCCTGATTTATCGTAATGCGATGAGTAGCACCTTGGTAAGGTGCGCGGTAGTCGCCGAATTTACTGCGCCTCGACCGACTGATTTTAAATACACAACCCGTGTCGCTGATCCACCTGCTAATTATGGGGACCGCGTCGTTCGGCAAATATTTAGTCAGAAGTTGTTGCTTGTCGGTCATACACTGCAAGTATATCAGTTTACTGGCAATTATAATAATATTAGCCGGCTAATTTCAGAGGCGGGGATAATTATTTATCTTTGAGGTAATACCATTATGTACAACATTTTTAAAGGAATACTCGCCAAAACGCGACGATATGTTAAGCAAACTTTTAATAAAGAACTATGCGTTGATCGACTCTTTAACCATCGAGTTTGACGACCGTCTCAATATCATTACTGGTGAAACGGGAGCGGGAAAGTCCATTATCATGGGAGCGCTTGGACTGATCCAAGGTAATCGTGCGGAAGGGAAGCCGTTTTTTGACCGGCAACGAAAATGTGTTGTCGAAGCGGAGTTTTCCATTGCAAATTATCAACTTCAAGAACTTTTTGCGCACTTGGATTTAGACTACGAAGAGGTGTCCATCATCCGCAGAGAGCTGACCCCCGAGGGGAAGTCTCGAGCCTTTGTTAACGATACACCGGTTACGCTACAATCGCTGCGTAGATTGGCCGAACAGCTTATTGATGTGCATTCACAACACGCTACGTTGAAAATCAATGAAGCGACCTTTCAGCTTTTCATCATAGACACCTTGGCGCAAAACGATCGGCTGTTAACCGAATACTCAACGGCGTATACGCGATACGGTAGTGCGCAGAAAGAATTGGTTGGACTTGAAGAAAGTTTACAGCGGGCACAATCGGAGCACGATTATCAAAAATTTGTACTGGAGGAACTGGAAGGTGCTGATTTGCAGTCTGAGGAGCAAGAACAGTTGGAGCGTGAGCAGACGCAACTGGAGCATGCTGAGGAAATCAAACGTTATCTTCATGCTGCAGAGGAGCTTTTTGAATCGGGGGAGTTCGGGTTGCTCGATGGCTTGAAACAAGCTGTTTCGAATTTGCAACTGGCAAGTAAATATTTGCCGACAGTCGAATCGTTAGGGGAACGCTGTGAGAGTGCTTTAATTGAGCTAAAGGATGTGGCTGGGGAAGTCGCGCGTGCGTCCGAAAGCGTGTTGATGGATCAAGGACGGCTAACAACGATTCAGGAAAGGTTGTCTTTGATTTACGGACTACAAAGCAAGCACCGCTTGAATTCGATCGATCAACTGATATCGTTGCGGGACGAACTGAATGAAAAACTGTTTAGTTCTCAAACGTTAGAACAAAAAATAGAGGAAAAAAGAGCCGAAATAGCTGCTCTGCATGAAACGTTGTCTCAACTCGCCTTGGAGCTACGCGAGAGGCGATTGGCAGTGATTCCCGAATTCGAAGGAGAACTTGTATCCATATTAAAGGAAGTAGGCATGCCGTATGCTCGTGTCGAGGTGTTACTTAGACCTGCCTCGAACTTAGGCCTACTTGGTCAAGATGATATCAGCTTCATGTTTACCGCTAATAAGGGGCAGGAGACGAGGGCGATTGAAAAATCAGCATCAGGCGGGGAGTTATCTCGGGTGATGTTAGCTATTAAATCAATCGTCGCTCGAAAATCTGCTTTGCCTACGATTGTTTTTGACGAGATTGATACAGGCATATCAGGGGAAGTTGCTCTCCGAGTAGGCCAATTGTTGGATTCGATGTCTGAGAACATTCAGGTGATGAGCATTACCCATTTGCCGCAAATTGCTTCCAGAGGACATGCGCATTATAAAGTGTATAAGACGGAACAGGCTGGTCGAACTCATTCTCGTATCAATCGCCTGGATGAAGAGGAACGTGTGCTAGAGGTCGCAGAAATGTTGAGTGGGGCACAGCCGTCTCACACTGCCATTGAACACGCGAGAAAAATGCTGACTGCTTAAATTTTGAAAAAAATGTGACGAAAATGAAAAAGGCTGCTTTCCAGCAGCCTTTTTCATTTTGTCGTCTAATTAATTTCCAATTTCTGCATCGGTAAGGACGAT
>DXCW01000063.1 GCA_019115805.1 Candidatus Sphingobacterium stercorigallinarum | reverse complement strand
AAGACCAATTCTGGCTTTACCGTTCGCACTGGACCGAATTTTTCGAGTGAGTTTGCGCGTACGAACTTACTGACTTCCGAAATTTCAGCGTTGGTCAATCCGGAATACGCCTTGGCGATAGTGACCAATTTATCCCCATCCTTAACCCCAAAGGTGTAGTCGGTATAGTGACCGCTGCGCCGGCCACTCCCTCGCTGCGCGTAGATTAAAACCGCGTCAATCGTCATGGGATCAACCTTCCATTTCCACCAATAGCCTTTTTTCCTGCCTACTGGGTAAACCGCATGTTTATGTTTTAGCATCAATCCTTCTGCATTTATTTCAGTAGACTTTTCCCGAAGATGCTCCAGCTCGGCCCATTCGACACATTCAAGGTCCTCAGACAATACGAAATTCGGGGCATTCCAATTACCCAGCAAATCAATCAATCCGGCTCTACGCTGATGAAGGGGCAAATGCCGAAGGTCTTCGCGGTCGATTTCCAAAAGGTCAAAGGCTAAAAACTTAATGGGAATTTCGGTCATCAATTTTTTGCTGATTTTCTTTCGATTTAGGCGCTGTTGCAGCTGATTAAAATGCATCACACCCGCTTGATTGTAGGGTACGATCTCGCCGTCTAAGACAAAATCTCTATTGATGCCCTCAAATTGATCCACTAATTCGGGAAATTGCGCATTGACGATCTCTTCGCCGCGAGACCAGATGAAAACCTGACCTTCCCTATAAATGACTTGACCGCGAATTCCATCCCATTTGTATTCAATTTGCCACTCTTCCAAGTCGTTAAGCTTTTCCTTAGCCTCGGCGCTGAATGAATGGGCTAGGCAAAAGGGGTAGGGCACCGACAGGTTGATGTTTAGGTGATCCCCGCTAACAAAGTCCTTAAAGGTAATGGTTTCCGGATCCCATTCGGACATCAAACTGTGGGCAACGCGATTCGCATCGACACGGTAATATTTTGCGAAGGCATTGATCAACGTCTTTGAAGATATACCGATTCGAAAGCTGCTACCTAAAAGTTTATTAAATACAAAACGTTCGGTTTGATCTAAGTGGTCCCAAGCGTTTAGTATATAAGCCTTTATTTCGTCTTCTTGTTGGTCTTTCAATACGATAATTTCGTTCATCCACTGATCTAAGGGTTTATCGATTGTTCTTTGAGCCGGAGGAATAATCAGGGAGATGGTTTCAGCAAGATCCCCCACAGCCAGATAACTTTCTTGAAACAACCATTCGGCAATCCCAGTAATTTCCATCGCCCAATTTCTCATCAGGGATGTTTTAACCGTTCGCCGAGGTCGTTTTCCAGTGAATAACCGCAGGAACCAATATTTGTCCATTTCTGTTGATTCGTCTAAGAACAATGCAATAGCCGTAATCTTACTTCCTGTTTTATTGGTGTTATCCAAAGCATGGATCAGTTTTGCCAGTACCTTCATGCGCGTTCCTCGTTAAGCGTTTCAGCGATTTCTTCCTCCGCTCCGAATGCAGTCGTCACTTCAAAGGCCTGGCGCCCGATCTCGTTTAGGTACCTGGTCAATTCAGATTTAAAGCCATGGGTAACATACACCTTTTCGGCCTCAGTGGCGCGGATAGCGTTCAACAGCCCCTGCCAATCGGCATGATCGCTGAGGGCAAAACCCGCGTCTGCCGAACGCCAACGTCTTGCGCCACGCACCTGCATCCACCCTGAGCAGATGGCAGTATATGCCGACGGTATTCCTTTCAGCACCTTCGAATCGAGCAACGCTGGGGGGACAAGGAGTATCGAAGACGATAAATCTTTTGGTCGGTCGGTAAAATCAATGCGCTGATATTCCGGTAGTATTATTCTGGATTGCAGGAAGGCCTTATTAATGTGGTGAACCGCGTCGTGAACATAAATCTTTCCGATCCCCTCTACCGCTTTCATGATGCGTTGGGCTTTTCCTAAAGCATAACCAACCAAAATAGAGGTGATCCCATTACTACTGTTGTTCAGCACCCAGTCCGAAATATTGCCGTTCAGCTCGTTGACCGAGCGCCAGTTATAAATCGGCAAGCCAAAGGTGCTTTCCGTTACAAATTCATGGCAACGTACCGGTTCAAACGGCGTCGTTAGACCGTCATCCTGTAGTTTGTAGTCCCCCGATACCACCACGATTTTTCCCTTGTATTCCATCCGTACTTGAGCGGAACCGATAATGTGTCCGGCCGGATGAAAGGAAACCTTCACACCATTTATCATTAGCGTTTGATTGTAGGGCAGGGTTTGAACGCTTATATCTGCGCCGAGCCGCAGTTTCAAAACCGGGGCGGTAAGGGGATGGCATAAATAGCTTGTCATCCCTTTCCGCGCATGGTCTGCATGCGCGTGGGTGATAACGGCGTAGTCTACGGGCAACCACGGATCGATATAAAATCGCCCTTGTGGGCAATACATACCTTCTCGTCGAAACTCTAACATGAGCGATGTGGGTTATTTAGTGATAAAACAGTGCGCCCATTAAATTGTTCTGCTTGTGAAAATATTACTAATTTTTTTAGTATTTTTATTCCCAATAATAAGGAAGGAAAACTATGCTTGGATTTGACGAGAAATTGGGAATATTGGCGGACGCGGCTAAATATGATGTGAGTTGCAGCTCCAGCGGCGGTACACGTAAAAATACAGGTGGAATAGGAGACGCCTCCGCTAGCGGAATTTGCCATACGTACACGGAAGACGGCCGTTGCGTTTCCCTATTAAAAATATTAATGACCAACTACTGTATCTATGATTGTTCGTTCTGCGTGAGTCGAAAGAGCAATGATGTGCAGCGTGCGGCGTTCTCCGTTAAAGAAGTTGTCGACCTCACCATGAATTTCTATCGCCGGAACTATATAGAAGGTTTGTTTTTGAGTTCTGGAATTTTCAAATCGCCCGATTATACCATGGAGCGTTTGATGTTGGTCGTTAAAAAGCTGAGAACAGAGGAGCGATTTAACGGATACATCCATTTAAAAGCCATTCCCGGGGCGAGCGAGCCGCTGTTAAAAGAAGCAGGTCTGTACGTCGACCGCATGAGTGTCAATCTTGAAATCCCCACCGAGGAGGGGTTAAAGCTCGTCGCGCCGGAAAAGGACCACGAGACTGTTCGCGCACCACTGGCCATTGTTCAGAACGAAATTCAGGCGGTTAAACGGGACCGGAAAACATTTAAAAAAACGCCACTTTTTGTCCCGGCGGGTCAGAGTACACAGATGGTAATCGGTGCGACCCCGGAAACTGATTTACAAATCATGACGACGGCTGACACCTTCTATCGCGAATTCAACCTAAAACGCGTGTACTACTCCGGGTATATTCCGATAAATGCCCAGGATAGTTTATTGCCAAAAATTGGCACGGCTCCACCTTTGGTTCGTGAAAACCGTCTATACCAAACGGACTGGTTGATGCGATTTTATGGATTTTCTTTACCTGAATTACTGAATAATGATCATCCACAGTTGGAACTGGAAATCGATCCGAAATTATCCTGGGCCCTGAGAAACCCCCAATTTTTCCCAATCGATGTGAATACCGCCGATTTCAAATGGATCATGCGCATACCCGGTATTGGGCGACAATCGGCCTACAAGATTGTCCAAGCGCGAAAATTCGGTAAATTAAGGGAATATCAATTGAGAAAATTAGGAATCGCTTTTAACCGCGCAAAATATTTCATGATCTGTCAAGACACCTTAGTCAGCACAGGTTTCCGCTATCCCGATCGCATCAAGAAATGTCTTTTAGAACATCATCCGAGACCGGTTAGAGCGCACCATGCTGCCCAATTATCGCTATTTTGATGGATTATATTTTTGACGGGAGCTTCAACGGCTATTTGTGCTGTGTGTTCGAAGCATTTGAACGAAAGGAATTTTTAGCGCTTCCCAGCGCGTCCGGCATGGCGCCGCCTGATCTCTTCTGTCAGACCAGAACGATTCATACCGATCTGGCCAAATCCAAGCGCGTACATCAAGCTATGGAACGCATGCTCGGGAAGAAAGAAATGGAGATTTTCTACTACAATTTCCTTGCGGATGAAAAGGAAGCTTGGGCGGTGGGTTTTAAGCTCATCGTCAGGCTCTTTAAAAATGGACGTATGGATATGTACAATTACGGCGATCCCGATTTGTTAAAGCTTCACCAAATCGTGAAGAAGGTCAATAGGGAGCGGCATAGAGTGAAGGCTTTCGTTCGCTTTGTGAAATCATCGGACGAGCTGTATACTGCGGTGATCGAGCCCGATTTCAATGTACTCCCCCTGGTAATCACTTTTTTTAAAAACAGATTTTCGGATCAACGATGGCTGATTTACGATATTCGGAGAGCCTACGGTTATCACTACGATGGGAAACAGGTGCACGAGATCACAACGAGCGAAGGCCAGGATATAAACGATCCACATGCGTTATCGATACATTTAGATTCCAAGGAACTGGAATTTCAGCACCTATGGAAAACGTATTTCAAAAGCACCAATATTCAAGAGAGAAAGAAT
>DXCW01000062.1 GCA_019115805.1 Candidatus Sphingobacterium stercorigallinarum | reverse complement strand
AGATTGCGCGACCTCCCATTCCGCTTCGGTCGGCAATCGCATCCCTTTCCAGTTCGCTAGGGCAGAGGCTTCATAATAATTCACATGACATACGGGAGCATACAGGTCCAGTTTCGTAAGTCCCGTCCAGGTATAGTGCATCCATTCTCCATCCATATGGTGCCAATATAAGGGCGCTTGTGCGTGGTGCTGTTTTACCCAATCCCAACCGTCGGCATGCCACAAAGAGAAATCCCTATAGCCACCATCTTCCATAAACTCCAGATAGTCCTGGTTGGTGATGAGCCGATTGGCAATGCCGTAGTGTCCCAGATGAACCTGGTGAGATCCCGACTCGTTGTCAAAATGAAAGCCATCCACGTGATACCCAATGCGGTAGATGCCTTCCGGAATGCTGATCATCGTCAGGGTAGGTGGGATGGGGTATGCAGACTCCGGCTCTTTTTGATAAGAAGGGAATAGGGGGTTGTGTCCCAAAATATATTTGATATCGCTGCGTAGCAGTTCCTGATGTTGCTGCTCATGATTCAATCCCAGGGCCAGCAATTTCACTACTTCTTCTTCCAGTGTGCTGGACTTGGTTATAAAGGCATGCATATGGGTATCCACGTATTCGCGATAAGCATATATTTCGGCTACCGTTGGCCGGCTTAAATTGCCGCGGTCTGTACGGATGACCCGCGCGCCTACGCTCTCGTAATAGCTGTTGAACACGTAATTGAACTGTGGGTTGAATTCTCGATAATCCTTTTGGTACGCTTTCAGAATGAAGGTTTCAAAGAACCAGCTGGTATGCCCCAAATGCCATTTAGGTGGGCTCACCTCGGCGATGGGTTGGACAACGAAATCTTCGGTTTCCAGCGGCTGGCAGATTGCCGTGGATAGTTGCCGGACTGCGCTGTATTTTTCTATCCAGGTTGAGGCATCGATTGCTTGTAAATTTACTGTACGTATCGTCATATCTGTTGTGTCATTTATTTGGCCCGCCATACTTCATCGACAAACCATTGTTTTTGGTCATATAAGGCGCCCACTCGACGGAATCCCGATCTGAACGCCAGATCGCTAATATCCCGATGGGAGAATTTTTGAGAGATTTCCATATCGATCGGTTCATTCGCTGAAAAAGGTATGCTTATTCCATTGAGATGAACCAGCTGATCGTCTACACTGATTAAAAAACTTCGGCACGCGCCACTCAGTGGGTCGTAGTTTTGGAAATGTTGGAATTTTTTGACTTCAAAGTCAGCACCTAGCTCACGGTTGATCCGCTGTAGCAAATTCAGGTTGAACGCTGACGTAAGTCCTGCACGATCTTGATATGCGCGGAGGATCGTTTGAGGGTTCTTTTTCAAATCAAAACCGATTAATGCAAAATCACCCGGTTGGAGCATTTGATGCAGACGTCGCAGGAATTGTGCCGCTTGATTCTTTTCCATGTTTCCGATATTACTTCCGAGAAATAACACGGCTTTTCGGCAGGTGCTCTTGGCGGTGACCCGGTGTAAACTATCGAAATACTCACCCGTTTCCGGTTGGATTTGAATTCCGGGTATCTGCTGACTCAATTCTTGGCTCAATACCCGTAGAATATGAGCAGAAATGTCAATTGGAATGTACCGGAACCGGATCTGTTTGTTTGCTAAATAGCGCAATAAGTGGATCGATTTAGACGCATCTCCCGCTCCAAGTTCTATCAGTTCGATGGGCCCCTGATCGATATGAAGGAGCTGAGCCAATTGTGCGGTCCGATCTTTAAAAATCTCCAGTTCGCAATCGGTCAAGTAGTAGTCGGGCGATTTCATAATCGCTTGAAAAAGCGCGTCACCGTTCTCGTCATAGAAATATTTGGCATCGAGTCTCTTGGGCTGCGACAATAAACCACGCGTTACGTCCCTACGGAACTGATCCAATAATTCGGCGTTTCCTACTTGGGTAGTGGATATGTGATGGTTTTCCAAATATATGTGGTTTATTTTTAACATCTTGTCTAGACCATACCTGTTATCGATCAATACCAAATAGGCCTGACGTCTATTTATATATACGTCTACGGGCAGCATCTTGTTTGCCAATGCGGTAATTTATTGGAAGAATACGGCGTACGCCCAGGCGTTGGGATTAAGGGCGTGCCGTGTGGACTGCCACTTTCTCCAATCAGTACGGACAGATGCACTTAAACTGTGAGGGCTGGGTTCGCATCTCTGCGGGGTTGAGTTAAAAAATACGCTCTTAATTGCGGGGCATCTTCCTTCTTTTTTCATCTGTGCTCAAGATACAAATGACACAAATTGATTTGATTAAGCAATGTGCAGTTGGTCGGCGGGACACAAAATTAGGAGAAAGGGTTATCAATAAATATTCTATTGGTTATTTACAATAATTATTTTTGTTGCGTGTATGGCGCAATAATTGTATTATTGCACTATACGTGCAACGGAAGTGTGTGGTGAAACGACATAAGTATCAAAATAGAATTATGAGATACCCTATATTAATGGCAGATATTGTCGACAGTCGGAAGGCAGATCAGACTTTACTGATTAACGAGTTTAAGAACGTAGTACATTTCATCAATGATAAATGGAAAGTGTCAATTGTATCTCCATTAACGATAACCTTAGGCGATGAATTTCAAGGTATAATACAGGATATGGAATCCTGTTATAAAGTGGTGTTTGATATGGAGGAGTTTATCTTAGAAAACTCGTTAAATCTTAAATTAAGGTATGTGATGAACTATGGTCGTATCGAGACACCAATCAATAGAAATCTCGCTTATGAAATGTTAGGTGATGGCCTAACTCAAGCAAGAGAGCACCTCAATAAATTGAAATCAAGTTCTAATCGATTTGTGGTTCTCTCAGATAAAAAGGGGAAGACTGCCACTGTAATCAATGACTTATTTTTTTTATACGGAAGCTATGTCGATTCGTGGAAGACGAACGAATTTAAAATGGTATCTGCATTCTTAAAAGATGAAGACTACAAGATCGTAGCCGAAAATTTGAGTATGAATAAATCAAGCACTTGGAGGCGATACAAAAGTCTGCAAATAGAGGAATACAATATAACTAAGAATCTTATTTTGACTCTAAATAAAATCTTATGATGTGTAAATATGCACTATTTATAGCAATTTGTGCAATAGGAGAGATAGTGATTAACATCACATGGTTCAAATATCTAAGGAGAAAATTTACAGAAGAGAATTCCAATAAGGTGGCTTCTAAAAAGAAAAAACGAGATGCTACAGATACGCTATTATATTTAAATATTTCGACATTCAAGGGTATTATGGAAAGACTAATAATGGCAACATGTCTAGCAATCGGAGTCGTTCCCATCCTCATCGTATTTGGAGCGCTGAAAATCGGAACAAGATTAAAGTCTCCGGATAATAAGATTCAGAACGACTATTTTTTGATAGGTAATCTGAGTTCTATATTTATATCGGTGATTTATGTGTATATATTTGAAAAAATAATACATCTGAATATCATCTAAAGATATTGGTGTGTATGGGTGTAAAATACCGATATGACCGGCCCGGCACCGTTAAAACCGAAGCTTTTGATATTAAAAGCTATCCCTTATAGATATGCCCAACCTAAAAATAAGGTAGCTTCCAGGATGGATTGATCGTACAACTGCATAATACGGAGCATATACCCCCAAATTCGGCGAGTAACCCCGTTTAAATAGGGCTGGGGCTTTCGGACATTCCGGCAGATGTGTTACTAGTGAAGCTGGATGATCTACTGTGCTTTTGTTTTGTCTGGATATTACGGTTCGATTTGTGCCAGTTCTTTCGTGTGATGCCTACTCCATTTAAAAAGAGGCCTATGGCAGGTAAAACAATGGCTCATGGATGTTGATAGGCCGAAAGCGATTTCACAGTGGAATACCTAAGGGCAAAAGGCTGGCGCTTCTTCGTTTCGATATAAAAACCTTGTTTTGGCCGGCGTTATGGACAATTACTTACGTGATCAAACGCTATTGGTTGTTGGTATTAACTTCATGTGTGAAGAAATTATCGGTTGAAATTTGGTGCACTATTTATCTTTTCATTAACTTTTGCACCTTTTCAACGGCCGTTTTCCCATTTTCTGTTAGGTCGATAAAATATAAAATCTGCCAACTTTTTGTGCTTATAGCCTGCTTGCTTTCTGGAATATCCCATATTGGATAGACACGGAAGCCACGCTTTCCCTCTCTGTTGTTTACTGACAAAACTTGCTTCTCTGACAGAATAGCTTTAGGAAAGATGAAACATCCTCGCTTATGTCCGTACACTGTTTCTATAAAATAAAAATCGAAATCATCATCAATATGGTATGGCTCTGTTTTCCCTGCAGTGTTCCTTTTCCATAAAGCTACGAATTGACCGAGCTTCTTAGGGGTAACTTTCGTTTTTCTATATTTTACACGAAAAGTACCAAACTGAAAATTATAACCACAATAATCTCCTGTTTCTTCTTCTTTATACACACTCGAGATATTCCCGCCTAAAGCATCGAATAGGGTGTTGTCTAAATGGGTAAGATCATTCTTCATACTTTATATTAACTAAATGGATTTATGCAAATGTACTGAAAAGGTACTTGCTGATAGGTCTTTTTTCAAAGACTGGTTCAACCCTCCCGATTTAAGAAGTATTAAAATGTAAACTGTTCACAGCCACAGTTTTTTAGCTAGTTTCTAGCTTTTCTAAAATGGCACAGATATAGACGGGCTCCACATCCTCGTAGAAAAAATCTCCTTTACGGATTTTATGTTGGATGCCTGAGCATATCCAGCAAGGACAATAAAGACGGATATTCGACGTGGTCTTCCAGGAATTTTGTCACTTATCATCAGCATCCCGCCACCGATTTTCATTAAAAAACGAATTTACCAACCCAACCAGTAGTTCATTTTTAACATAAAGGTATTGCTAGGCGCAATATGCCACAATTGATGAAGCTGATTTCCCCATCCCGGCTGGTACACCTGTCGATGACCGTTACGATTGTGTTCCCACACGGCATATAAGGTTGACCCGGGTCGATATTCCCAACGGATGACTAAATTTGAGCGAAACTCGTTGAAACTGAAGTCGGGATTTCCGAAAGTTCCGTTCCGAGTGCCGTCGTTAAAGGTGTAGTGGTCATCATCCCAATTGATTTGCTCGTCGGTGAGTTCGTGGAAACGTTTGTGGTAGTCGTGCGATAAGGTTTCCCCAGCCAGCTTAAACTGATCGTACCGTGCTGATGAAGAAAAGGGCGATCCATAGTATTGTATGGAGAAATCTGGCGTGATGTTGCCTTGAAGTCGAAAGGTCAGTCCGTAGGTTTCCTGACGCATCCGGCCCATCACATAAGCCGCCCGATCATTAGCGTCTCCTAGAAGCGCCACGGTATTGACGTATTGCAGATGATCTTTGTTCCATGCGTAATTCAATTGGCTGGTTAGGTGAATATGTTGACCCAGGCGAAAAGTCAATGAGGGACGAATTTCATTGTACTGCGCTTGATCATTTAAAAAGTGTTTTCCATCGTATTCTATTTTCACCACGATGGGTTTGGCGCGGTCGCTACTGATCATAAAATCACTCGTGAAGTTGGGTGCGTAGCGCAAATCCGGGCCGCCGCGTAAAATTCGACTATCAACTGTATTCCAATTGAACGTTTCTTTGAAGTCCATTTCTATGCGGTGCAGGATACTCAGGCTTCGCCATTGTAAAGCCAGATTATTATCGATAGCTCTTCCGCCGTAGTCCCACACGTTTCGCTGGGTAAGGTTGATCCCCGCAAAACGAAGCGGCCCCCAGGGATCCGTTTTTCGGAATGCAATTTCGGATTCGTTCAGTTTGTAATCGGTTTGCTTAAGGTACCCCACGTCGTTGAGATCAAATCCAGGTGAGGACCAAGCGAAAGTCTGAGCGAAATTCCACTGGGCATTCCCTTTCTTTCCGGCTTTTATATACCCACCCGTCCCCGATAACCGAGTGTCGTCTTCTCTTAGGCCCAAGTAATTTTGAGCAGATTCCCGATGATAAAAATGGGTGGCATTTGTTTTGGTGTGCCGGATAGCCTCCGCAGTGCCATCCAAGGAGCTAAACATCGCTTTGGATTCCAGATAATACAGTCGGTTGGAAAAATACTGTGTGAAATCCACGCCGGCGGCAAAGGCGTTGTTCACTAAAAAATTGGATAAATGCTCTTGGTTGAGTCGTCGATTGACGGAGGTCACCATCGCTCCTAAAAGCGTGTTTCCATCCCAGTTTTTCTGTACGCG
>DXCW01000061.1 GCA_019115805.1 Candidatus Sphingobacterium stercorigallinarum | reverse complement strand
CTGGTGGCCAGCTTGTTAGTCTCGGGGTTTTTATTGCTGGTCCTAGGTTGGGCTTGGTCTTTAGGCTTTCCCATTAATAAGAAAATATGGACGAGTTCTTATGTGCTATATACCACGGGATTAGGGGTGTTGACACTAGGGACTATGGTTTGGTTTGTTGAAGTGCAAGGGTTTCGAAATAAGTTGAGTCAATTCTTCGATGTGTTTGGGAAAAATCCCCTGTTTATTTTTGTTTTGAGTGGCTTGCTTCCTAAAACCATGGCACTGATTCGAGTTCCGATTTCTACCGAGGGAAATGGTGAGGTGATCTTTGGTTCGCCATTGACTTGGTTTTATAGAAATATATGTGCACAAGTTCCAGGGCCCCCTGAGTTAGGCTCTTTCGTTTATTCACTGGTTTTCCTGGTCCTCATGTGGGGAATTTGTTATGTTTTGGATAAAAACAAAATTTATATAAAAGTGTAACGGCAGCTATTTTACAAATGTTTTTATTTTATCCATTTAAAGTGCTAAATTTGCAGCCGTAATTAAATAATTTTTAACGCTTTAATATTATTCAAGAAATGTATTTAAGTAAAGAGTACAAAGCCGATATCTTCAAGGAATTTGCGGGATCGGTAGAAAACACAGGTTCTGCAGAAGGACAAATTGCTTTGTTCACCAAAAGAATTGCTCACTTAACTGGGCATTTGAAATCAAACAGAAAAGACTTTAACACGCAGCGTTCGCTACAGAAATTAGTAGGTAAACGCCGTTCTTTGTTGGCTTATTTGTATAAAAAGGATATCGAAAGATATCGCGCCATCATCAAAGGTTTAGGCTTACGTGAGATTATCAAATAAGTTTTTTGAATAAGCTTTTTAAAAAGGTTCTGATGAAAATCAGGACCTTTTTTCATATACGATGTTCAGATCGGGGACAGGATCGAGGTAGGGCTCCCGCCGGCTAACGAAAATATTATCACCCCAACGTCATTCCTCCATGTTTTTTAATTATCTTTGGGCGATAAAAAATGTCAAAAAATAAATGGATGCATCTTTCTTGAGGCCAATGCATCACAAAGAAAACAACATGAGTTACAACGAAAAGAAAGTGATAATTGAGATGGGAGGCGATTTAGCTCCAATCGAATTGTCCACTGGAAAATTGGCTAAACAAGCCGATGGATCAATTGTGTTAAAACAGGGGGCAACGATGCTACTGGCGACAGTGGTATCTTCTAAAGAGCCTAAAGCGGGTGTAGATTTTTTACCCCTATCAGTAGATTACCAAGAAAAATACGCAGCCACAGGTCGCATCCCAGGAGGATTTTTACGGAGAGAAGCACGACTTTCGGATTATGAGATTTTAATTTCTCGTTTGATTGACCGGGCACTTCGACCGTTGTTTCCAGATACGTATCATGCCGATACGCAAGTGATGGTCAGCTTGATCTCGGCGGATAAAGAAATTATGCCAGATGCATTAGCCGGATTGGCAGCATCAGCGGCACTTGCTGTTTCGGATATCCCGTTTAATGGGCCGATTTCAGAAGTGCGAGTAGCAAAAGTCGATGGCCAATTGGTTATCAATCCTACCGTGACCGCATTGGAAAAAGCTACCCTAGAGTTTATCGTAGCGGGGTCTGCAGCGGATATTGTGATGGTGGAAGGAGAAGCGAATGAAATTTCCGAAACAGAAATGGTAGAAGCCATCGCGTTTGCGCATGAAGCCATTAAGAAGCAAGTGGCAGCGCAGGTGGAGCTGGCTGCACAAGTAGGGGCGACAGAGAAACGTGCCTTCGATCATGAGCCTACAAATCCAGAGCTACGTGACGCGATATTTGCAGCAACTTATGACAAGGTATATGAGGTGGCCAAATCGGGATCTTCGAAGCATGAACGTACAGAGCGTTTCGCAGCTATTGCCGAGGAGTTCTTTGTTACGTTAGGGGAAGAACTTGATGAGGATACGGAATTCCTAATGAAAAAATACTTCCATGATGTGCAGTCTGATGCAGTTCGGAATTTGGTCCTTAATGAAGGAATTCGTTTAGATGGACGCGACGTGCGTACAGTTCGTTCGATCTGGACGGAGGTGGATTATCTGCCTGCTGCACACGGTTCGGCTGTGTTTACTCGCGGAGAAACGCAATCGTTGACTTCTGTCACTTTAGGTGCTAAGGACGACGAACAGATGATTGACGGAGCGTTTATACACGGTTACAATCGCTTTATTCTACATTACAATTTTCCAGGCTTTTCTACAGGGGAGGTGAGACCAAACCGTGGTCCAGGCAGGCGTGAAGTTGGTCACGGAAATCTGGCCATGCGTTCGTTGAGAAAAGTGTTGCCTGCGGGGGAGGAGAACCCTTATACGATCCGTATTGTCTCTGATATTCTAGAGTCTAATGGATCGTCATCGATGGCTACCGTCTGTGCCGGCTCATTGGCATTGATGGATGCGGGGGTGAAAATTGCTTCGCCGGTATCCGGTATTGCGATGGGTTTGATTACAGACGAGGCAACAGGTAAGTATGCAATACTTTCTGATATTCTTGGTGATGAAGACCATTTAGGTGATATGGATTTTAAGGTAACCGGTACCAGTAAGGGTATTGTCGGTTGTCAAATGGATTTGAAGATTAATGGTTTAAAATGGGAGGTGCTTACTCAAGCACTTGATCAAGCTAAGGAAGCGAGACTACATATTCTTGGCGAGATGGAAAAAACCATTCAGCAACCCAGAGAAGACTATAAGCCGCACGCACCGCGTATCGTACAGATTTCCATCGACAAGGAATTCATCGGTGCCGTTATCGGACCTGGAGGAAAGGTCATTCAAGAGATGCAACGGGAAACCGGTGCTACGATTTCGATAGAGGAGGTGGATAACCAAGGTATAGTGCAGGTGTTTGCTGATAATAAAGCGTCTATTGACGATGCGCTAGGTCGCATTAAGGCGATTACAGCTAAACCTGAGGTAGGGGCGATTTACGAAGGGAAAGTGAGATCAATTATGCCTTTCGGTGCATTCGTAGAGATTATGCCAGGAAAAGATGGATTGTTGCATATCTCCGAAATTGACTGGAAACGTCTAGAGAATATGGACGGTGTGTTTAAAGAGGGGGATATGGTTACCGTCAAATTGCTGGACGTAGATCGACAAGGAAAGTTAAAGCTTTCTCGTAAGGCGTTGTTGCCGCGTCCGCCAAGAGAAGACAGACCGCAGAGAGAAAGACGTCCTGAAAAGAGTGGGCCTGAAGGAGAAAACTCGAATTCGGAATCATAATTTGATAACGTTTTGCAATAAATTAAAAGCCGGGATCTGAATGTCCCGGCTTTTTTGCTTTTCTATAGCATCATGACTTCGGGTATCTCCGCTACTTTTTTGTAATAGTCGATAACTTCATCGGCCGTTTGGACATAGGACTCAACGGTGATCGATAGGTACTTACCTCCGGAAGAATTCTTTTCTGAGAATTTGGTGCTAGCGTGTGTGAAAATGCTTTTGACGCGATTAACTTTTTCCGTATCCGTTTTGACAATAAATTTGAACGTATAGTGTGTTGGGAAACGTTCTACGCTCAATAGCTTTTCTTTAAAGCTTTTATAGAAATCTGCGTCTCCGTCGCCCGAAATGTCATTCAGTCTAATTTGATTGTTAAAATCCTTCATCGTGTGCTCCATTAATTGATAAAAGTGTATGAAAACGTATTCAGAGGGTTCGTGCGTGACCTGTCCGAAGTCGTTCGTTTGGCACTAATGTACGAAAACCGAATAACTTGAATTCAACGATTGGTCAAGTTAATCCGAGCGGCGTTGCGAACAACGGCTTGACCAGGAGCTTTTAAATCCTTTTAGCGTTACGCAAAATAAATTTAGAGCGCGTTTGCTAAATGTTTAGCAAACTTTACTATATTAGAGGCTAAACCGAAGCCAATCGTGTACAGGCGCGCCTGATCCGCTATAAGTCACTAAATAGAGCTATAACAAGACCTAGCCTCTATACGGGGCGAGCGAAGGCAGATCTGTGAATTCAAAAATGTTGATGTTTGGCGATTTGAGGTCGCGCTTTAGTGCATAAACCGGAACTATGAAAAAGAGAATTTTAATCAGTGATATTGCAAGAAATTTAGGCATCTCGGTGACCACCGTATCTTTTATTTTAAACGGCAAGGCGAAAGAGAAGCGAATCAGTGAAGGCTTGACCAAGCGGGTGTTGGAGTATGTGAAAAAAGTGGGTTATAAGCCCAACCAATTGGCGCAAAGCTTGCGAACTGGACAGTCTAAAATTTTAGGGCTGATTGTAGAAGATATTTCCAATCCGTTTTTTTCTAATGTTGCCAAGTATATAGAACGTATTGCGTATGATAACGGGTATCATATCATTTATTGCAGTATGGACAACGACGGCACTAAAGCAAAAGAATTGATTCAGCTCTTTTACGATCGTCAGGTGGACGGTTATATTATCACCCCGCCAGAAGGCCTGGAGGATACGTTGGCTAGTTTGATTAAAAACAATGTTCCGCTGGTGCTCTTTGATCGGTATATTCCTACGTTGGAGACGCATTACGTGGTATTAGATAATTTCAAAGGAGCGTTTGACGCGACCAAGCACTTGTTGGATAATCCAGTGAACAAACGCGTAGGTTTTGTTTCTCTTTATTCCAATCAAACCCAAATGAAGGATCGCTTGGAGGGGTATATGAAAGCTATAGATGAGTTTCATCAACAAGCATTTATAAAGAAAGTAAAAATTGATGAGGAGGAAGATTCAGCTGTAGAGCAGCTTCATGAATTCATTAGCGCAAATCGTCTAGACGCCGTTCTTTTTGCAACCAACTATTTAGCAATCGATGGGTTGAAGGCCGTCAAAGCTTATAATTTGGCCCTGCCAAATATGGTGGCCTTTGACGACCATACGCTGTTTAAGTTATACGAGCCCAGTATTTCTGTGGTTACCCAAGATACCGCGGAGATCGCTAAGGAACTTATTCATACCCTTCTGAATGAAATAAAAGGTAAGAACAAACAGTTGCAACAGATTGTGGTGCCTAGCGAATTACAGGTGCGCGGATCTTCGATTATCAATCCGTATCCTGCGGAACAAATTTCATAGATATAGAATTGACGCAGTGACGGGTATTTTTTGAGGTAAAACCCTCTCCTGTAAACACATGGCCCAGATGTCCGCCGCAGCGGGCGCATAGTATTTCGGTTCGTCTGCCGTCTGCGTCCGTCTTCTTTTCGATGGCGTTAGGGATTTCGTCGTCAAAGCTTGGCCATCCACAGTGCGACTCAAACTTATCTTCAGAGCGGTACAGCGGTGCGTCGCAGCGCTTGCATTGATAAATACCGGTGGCTTTGTTGTTTAGCAGAGACCCAGAAAAGGGACGCTCTGTGCCTTTTTCTAAGATAACGTATTCTTCTTCTGGGGTTAATGGGTTGTATGGGTTTTGTGTATTCATAGTCTATAAAATAATGTGAGTTATCCACGTAAATAGGCGGCTGTTGAAAAGTATTTTTTGTTTTCAATGTCCGATTGACGTGACTTCCAAATTAATAAAAAAAAATTGTTCTGAAGTCAAAGGAATGTTAATTTATAGGCAGTACAGGCCATAATTCGGCCAATTATTTAGAATGATTATAAATTGACAAATTAGGTCATGATATTGTCAGGGATTGCTTAATAAGTTATACTTTTGTGCATTGTTTTGTGCGGTTGGAATGGAGGGGTTTGATAGTCAGAATTAATTATTACACATAAAAACAGTATAAAGTGCTAAATATGAGAAATATCTCATCCGTTTTGGGAAGACTTGTGAAATCAGCCTCAATTAGTTTGATGCTGTTGTTCGCCGTTACGACTACTACTCAGGCGCAGGATGCTGCGAATGGCGCAGCGTTATTTAAATCAAATGCCTGTCAATCGTGTCATAGTGTAGGGAAAAAGGGAGTAGGTCCAGACTTGCAAGGCCTTGCTGATCGTCGGGAAGAGGAGTGGATTATTAAATGGATTCATAACCCTCAGGCTATGATCGATTCAGGGGATGAGCAGGCTGTCGCATTGAAAGCAGAGTATGCTACGATGATGGCGCCTTACGCGCATTTGTCTGACGATGATATTAGAGATATCATTGCGTATGTTCAATCTGAGGAGCAGAAATTGGCGGAGAAAGCGGCTGCTGGTGGCGGTGCTGCTGGTGGTGGTGCGGCTAGTTCCGATGCTAACATGCTGATGATTGTCGGTTTGGTGGCTTTGTTTGTCGTCGGTGTGGTGGTGATTATCGCATTGAATCGCGTGACGACAACCTTGGAAAAAGTGATCGTTACCAATCGTGCAGCCATATCTGAGGCGCAGGCTGAATATGATCAAGGCGGAGAAAGTGGCTTGGTTAAATTTGCAAAGGCTTTTCTTAAGAACAAGAAGCTCGTGTTCTTCGTGGTGTTGATGGTTGTGGGTTTATTGGGTGTTGCTGGTTGGAAGACGATGTGGAATGTCGGTGTGCACGAAGGTTATAAGCCGGTTCAGCCGATAAAATTCTCGCACCAAATTCACGCTGGAGTGAATCAGATCGAATGTCAATATTGTCACGGTGGTGCGTTTAAATCTAAAAATGCGTCTATTCCGTCTGCTAATGTGTGTATGAACTGTCACAACACGGTTACGGCGTCTGAGCATTACGATGGAGAGGTTTCTCCGGAAATTGCAAAACTGTATCGTGCGGTAGATTGGGACGTAGACTCTAGAACCTATGGTACGAATACACGCCCAATCGAATGGGTGCGGATTCATAACTTGCCTGACTTTGCTTATTTCAATCACTCGCAACACGTAGTTGTTGCTGGTGTGGAGTGTGAAACTTGTCACGGTCCGATTCAAGATATGGAAGAGGTTTATCAGTATTCTCCGCTGACTATGAAATGGTGTGTGGACTGTCACCAAGAAACTTCGGTGGATACAGATAACGCCTATTACGAGCAGTTAATTGCGGCGCACGAGAAGTTGAAAAAAGGTGAGAAGATGACGGCCGCGATGATCGGTGGTCTAGAGTGTGGTAAATGCCATTATTAATGAATTAATTTAGAAATACGGAATCTTATATATAGCTTAAATGGAAAGCAATA
Source organism: Candidatus Sphingobacterium stercorigallinarum (assembly GCA_019115805.1). GTDB lineage: Bacteria > Bacteroidota > Bacteroidia > Sphingobacteriales > Sphingobacteriaceae > Sphingobacterium > Sphingobacterium stercorigallinarum. The sequence goes on along the minus strand of DXCW01000061.1, from coordinate 52,953 downwards.
AAAAATATTGGAAAGGTTTAGAGGAATTGAATCAAACGCCTGCTTTCGTAGAAGGTAGTACTGGTGAGTTTGCAGAACCTGTTCCCGTAGAAAATGTTTTAAACGAAGCTGGTTTAAGTACAAAAACCCCTCGTCGTGACTTTTTGAAGGCTTTGGGTTTCGGTTTAGGTGCTGTGAGTTTAGCAGCTTGTAGCCGTACACCTATTCACAAGGCAGTGCCTTATGTGATCAAGCCAGAGGAAGTGACGCCAGGTATTCCAAACTATTATGCGTCTTCGTTTAATGGTCAAAGTGTCATTGTGCGTACTAGAGAAGGACGCCCGATTTCACTGGAAGCGAATCCCAATGCCATCGGATTGAATCAAGGAACGGATTCCACAGCGTCAGCTGCTGTTTTGGATTTGTATGACATGTCTAAGCTTCAGAATCCACAGATTGGTGGTAAGGATGTGGAATGGACGCGCTTGGATCAAGAGGTGATTGCCGCTTTAAATAAGGCTCAATCTGCAGGCAAACAGATTTCGATTGTTAGTAACACGATCAATAGTCCAGCTACTTTAGCGGCTATTGCAACGCTTTCTGAGAAATTCCCTGCTACCCAACATATACAGGTGGATCCCGTTTCCTATTCCGGTATTATAGAAGCAAATCGCAGTGCTTTCGGTAAAGCTGTTGTTCCTTCTTATCGTTTTCAGCATGCACAGGTTGTTGTTTCTGTGGCTGCCGACTTCTTAGGTACTTGGCTGGCCGGAGAAGAGCATACCCAAGATTATATTAAAAATCGGGACTATAAATCGCTTAAGGGCGGTAAGATGTCCCGTCATATTCAATTTGAGTCCGGGCTATCGATGACGGGTTCTAATGCGGATGTGCGTATTGCTATTAAGCCGTCTGAAGAAGGAGCTGTGCTTGTGAGTTTGTATAATGCTATCACCGGGAGCTCGCTTCCCGGAGGGACGACAAACACCAAAGCGAAAACCGCTATTGTTTTGGCCGCTAAAGAATTGGTGAATGCCAGAGGCGCCGCTCTAGTGGTTTCTGGAGCGAACGATACCAATATTCAGTTGCTCACGAATGCGATTAATACCGCATTAGGTGCTTACGGTGCAATTATAGATTTAGATAACTTTTCGAAACAATATCAGGGTTCAGACGGCGCTTTTCAACAGTTTTTGACCGCTGCCAAAGCAGGTCAGGTTGGCGTCGCATTTTTCTTAAACAGCAACCCAGCTTACGATTATTTTAATGCCGAGGATGTAAAAGCGGCAATTGAGAAGGTTGACTATACCCTTTCTTTTGCTGATCGTGCAGATGAGACTGCATCAGAACTGAATGCGATTGCACCGAACTGCACGTTCTTGGAGTCGTGGGGCGATGCGTCAGTGACCGAAGGCCTATTTACCGTTGTTCAGCCGACCATTAACCCGGTGTTTAATACCCGGCAGGTAGAGGAGTCTTTGTTGGTTTGGGCAGGCGTGAGGAAATCTGCTCATGATTTTGTTAAAGAATACTGGGAAGCGAACATTCTGCCAGGAACTGGAAAGGCTTGGAAGGATGTGCTTCAAGAAGGTTTTATTTATAAAGGAACGGCTACAGGGTCGAGTTATTCTGCGAATGTCGACGTGAGTAGTGTGGTAACGGCAATCAACAACGATAGTAAACGTATTGCTGGGGATGTGGAATTGAGACTCTATGAATCTCCGAATATACGTGATGGTCGTTGGGCGAACAATGCGTATTTACAAGAGTTGCCAGATCCAGTATCTAAAGTGACTTGGGATAACTACGCGGCTGTCAATCCAGCAGATGCAGAAGAATTAGGTTTGAAAGAGACCGGAAAAGTGACCGTTGAAGCTAATGGTTACAAAGTAGACTTACCGGTTCTTTTACAGCCAGGGCAAGCGAGAGGTACGGTATCGGTAGCTATCGGATATGGACGTACCAAAGTCGGGAAGGCTGGCGATAACGTAGGAGTGAACGCATATCCGTTTGCAAGTCTCGTAAATGGAACGGTTCAGTTTGCTGCAAAAGCTACGATAAGTAAAGCCTCTGGTATTTACGAATTGGCGCAAACGCAAACGCACCATACGATCGAAGGGCGAAATATTGTTCGCGAGACATCATTCGCGAAATACCTGCAGGATCCTAACTCCGAGTCGGGTCGATTTGCGGACACACATCAGACCTATGATTTGTGGAATAAATATGAGCAACCAGGTCACCGCTGGGTAATGGCAATTGATTTGAACGCCTGTACCGGCTGTGGTTCTTGTATTGTTGCTTGTAGTGTTGAAAATAACGTGCCGGTTGTCGGTCGCGATGAGGTTCGTCGTCGTCGTGAAATGCACTGGTTACGTATCGATCGCTACTATACATTGAATAGCGGTGATGAGAAATTGACGGAAGAGAATGAGATTGCTAGAGCGAAAGGTCTTGATTACGAGGATGTGACCGTTGTTCATCAGCCTATGCTTTGTCAACATTGTGAGCATGCGCCTTGTGAGACGGTGTGTCCAGTACTAGCGACAGTTCACTCTTCTGAGGGCCTAAATCATATGGCGTATAACCGTTGTTTTGGAACGCGTTATTGTGCGAATAACTGTCCGTATAAAGTACGTCGTTTTAACTGGTTTAATTACTGGAATGATTCTCGGTTTGACAACTATTTGAACAACGAGTTTACTCAATTGGTGTTGAATCCTGACGTGACAACTCGTTCACGAGGTGTAATGGAGAAGTGTTCAATGTGTATTCAGCGAATCCAAGCGGGTAAATTGCAAGCGAAAGTCGAAAAACGTAAAGTTAAAGACGGCGATATTAAGATGGCCTGTCAAGCAGCGTGCTCGGCCAATGCGATTATCTTCGGAGATGCCAACGATCCAGAGTCAGAGGTTTCTAAAGCACTGCGGAATGAGCGAGTCTATTATGTGCTAGAAGAAATTAACGTGCAACCGAACATTGGTTACATGACTAAAGTAAGAAACACATTTGAAGCGTAATTTATTCTATACTGAAATAAAATAACTATGTCATCGCATAACGAATCAATATTAAGAGAACCATTAATCACCGGTAAAGATATTACCTATGCCAAGATTACGGACGATATCTTGCTTCCGGTGGAGAATAAGCCTAACAAGGCATGGTGGATCGGTTTTATAGTAGCCGCTCTAGGAGCCTTGTTGTGGGTTGTGAGTGTAGGGTATACATTTTGGACAGGAATTGGTGCCTGGGGATTGAACAAGACCGTTGGTTGGGCTTGGGATATTACCGACTTTGTGTGGTGGGTTGGTATTGGTCACGCAGGAACGTTGATTTCGGCTGTACTTTTACTTTTCCGCCAAAACTGGCGTAATTCCATTAACCGTTCGGCTGAGGCGATGACAATCTTTGCCGTGATTTGTGCGGCTACTTATGTCGTAGCGCATATGGGGCGGCCTTGGTTAGCCTATTGGATTTTCCCTTTACCGAATCAGTTTGGATCGCTTTGGGTGAACTTTAACTCACCGTTAGTCTGGGACGCATTCGCGATATCTACTTATTTTACGGTGTCTCTAGTGTTTTGGTACACAGGACTGTTGCCTGATATTGCGACGGTACGTGACCGTGCAAGTGGATTAAAGAGAAGAATATATTCTATTTTATCTTTTGGTTGGAACGGTTCTGTTAAATCGTGGCAACGTTTCGAGATTGTCTGTTTGATTTTGGCCGGTATTTCGACGCCTTTAGTACTTTCCGTTCACACGATTGTATCTATGGACTTTGCTACTTCCGTTATTCCGGGGTGGCACACCACAATTTTCCCTCCTTACTTCGTTGCGGGAGCAATTTTCTCGGGATTTGCTATGGTACAAACCCTATTGTTAATCCTGCGTAAGGTGATGAATTTTGAAGACTATATCACGATGTTCCACATTGAATCCATGAATAAAATTATCATGGTGACGGGTTCGATCGTGGGGATTGCTTATTTGACCGAATTGTTTATCGCTTGGTATTCTGGGTCAGAGTACGAGATGTATGCATTCGCTAACCGTATAGCGGGACCGTATGCTTGGGCCTATTGGGCAATGATGACATGTAACGTGATTTCACCGCAATTGTTTTGGTTTAAGAAAATTCGGACCAGTATCGCTATTTCATGGGTGTTATCCATTGTTGTAAATATTGGGATGTGGTTTGAACGTTTCGTGATTATCGTCACCTCTTTGCACCGGGATTATCTGCCGTCTTCGTGGGCGATGTTCTATCCGACTTGGGTAGACGTGGGGATATTTGTGGGCTCGATTGGTCTGTTCTTCACGTTGTTCCTTTTGTTTATCCGTTTCTTGCCAGGAATAGCTATTGCAGAGGTGAAGCTTCTTTTGAAAAGCTCCAGCTTGCAACATAAGACCAAATTGGTACAAGAAGGCGCGTTCCCTGAGGATCAGGTTGAGTTTTTCAGAAATTCGTTGGAGAAATACGATTCAGTTACAGAAGAAGATATTAAAGCACTACATCAAAAATAATAGCAATGAGCAATACAAAATATATACTAGGTAGTTTTGCTGATCCCGATGATTTGATGCATGGGATTGACAAACTACAGGCGAACAACATTAGCATTTACGATTGCTTTACGCCGATGCCCATTCACGGAATTGAGGCGAAGCTTGGTGTGAAACCGTCTCGATTACCTATTGCTGCATTTGTTTTTGGCGCACTGGGTACCGTATTGGGTTTTAGTCTATTGTTTTACACTATGGCTTATGACTGGCCAATGAACATTGGTGGAAAGCCCAGCTTACCCCTGCCCAACTTTGTTCCTGTTACGTTTGAGGTCACTATTCTAATATGTGCACTTGGAATGGTAGCTACTTTCTTTTTCAGAAATCACTTATTTCCAGGTAGAGCGCCTAGGGTGATGGACTTAAGAGCGTCAGATGATCGTTTTATTCTTGCTGTCGATGCACGAGAAAATGCCGATCATGCGTTAATTGATAATTTGTTAAAAGAAGCAGGAGCAGTTGAAGTTAAATACAATGAAAGAAAATATGTTAGCTATGAATAAGAAGAGTTTTCTTGGAACTGTATGTGTTGCTGTCGCATTAACGGCTGTGGTTTCTGCTTGCGGAGATGGTACTACACGTAGTGCTGGCTGGGAATTCTCTCGCAATATGTACGATCCTATAGCTTATAATCCGGATCAACCGAACAACAATTTTGAGAATAAAATTACTGCTCAGACACCTCCAGAGGGTACAAGTCCAATTGGCTTTGAGCGTTTTGAATACGGCAACTCTGTTGAGGAATACCAGAGAGCTGGGGAAGAGTTGACCAACCCGTTAGTTGTCAACCAAGCGAATTTAGCGCAAGGAGAGGCGTTATACCTAACCTATTGTGCGGTTTGCCACGGAAACGACGGCGCGGGAGACGGACCAATTACGCTGGATAGAGAAGTTGAAGATTCGAGAGGAAAACGTGCTTTGGAGAACTTTCCGCCGCCCCCATCTTATCATCAATCGGCGGGTACGCCCTCTTCTAGAGGAGGTTTAATGTCGGAGTTGTCAGATGGTAAAATTTATCATACCATTACATACGGTTACAATGCAATGGGAGCACACGCGTCGCTATTGACGCCGGAAGAGCGCTGGCAAGTGGTTATGTACGTACACGAATTACAAAAAAAATAATCTAACATCGATTTTATAAATGGGAACTCACAATCATCATAACGATTATAATTTCAGCGAGCAATTTAAATTCGCCGGTATCGCTAAGATACTGAGTTTAGTAGCAATCGTTGTAGGTATAGCGGCTATTGCAGTCGGACTACTCTCTAGTGACCATATCATGGTTGAACGTACATATGCCAATCTACTGTTGATGGGCTATTATTTCACCTGTGTATGTGCCGCTGGGGCATTTTTTATCGCGTTGCAATTGGTTACCCAATCGGGATGGTCTGCAGGAATGTTGCGCATTCCTCAGGCAATGGCTAGTGTGCTACCGATTGCCTCGATAGTGCTTTTGGTTATTGTTACACTTGGTCTGACGACACATAATTTGTATCACCATTGGCATGCAGAAGGATTAATGGATCCTAACAGTCCAAATTATGATAGCTTGGTAGCTGGTAAATCAGCATTTTTGAATGTGCCCGGTTTTTTAATCCGTCAGATTGTATTCATGGGTAGCTATAGTATTTTAGCCTTTATATTGGCAAAGCTCTCTTACAATGAAGATTTGGCGGGAGGGTTACACTCCTATAAGAAGAGTTTTAAACTTTCAGCTCTATTTTTAGTGATCTTCGGTTTCACCACACCGATCTGGTCATTTGATACGGTGATGTCATTGGAAGCACATTGGTTTTCCACCATGTTCGGCTGGTATAACTTTGCGGCGATGTGGGTGAGTGGTTTGGCGGCTATTGTAGTCATCTTAATCTTAGTGAAGAAAGCCGGTTACATGTCTTGGGTAAATGAGAATCATTTACATAACCTGGGCATGTTGATGTTTGGATTTTCGATTTTTTGGGCCTATGTATGGTTTGCGCAGTTTATTTTGATCTGGTATTCTAACATTCCAGAAGAGACTGTTTATTTCTACAAAAGATGGGAGCCCGAATACAAGCCTTGGTTTTGGTTAAGTATAATTATTAACTTTGTGGCGCCGTTGCTTTTATTGGTAGATCGTGATGCAAAACGGAAGTCAGGAATGATGCTTTTCGTGGCTATTTTGTTACTTGCGGGTCATTGGTTAGATTTCTATATCATGATTATGCCGGGTACCGTTGATGCGCATAGGGGTTTCGGATTTAATGAGGTAGGGATCGCTGCTGGCTTTGTCGGGTTGTTCACTTTCCTTGTGCTTTCGAAAATGAGTAAACATGCTTTAGCACCCAAGAATCATCCGTTTTTGCAAGAAAGCATACACCATCAGTTTTAATATTCAGTGAATTAACACTCAAACGTGTAATATAAAATGAAGTTTAATTTAAATAACAGATTGAAGTCCTTCTTAGGTGGGTTGTTGGTTATTAACCTATTGTTTGCGGTTCCTACCCTAGCTACCGCTCAAGAACAGGTAGACTCGGTTCAGGTTGAGCAGACAGAAGCAACAGTTGAAACGGATTCTGCGACCGATGACGCAGCAGCGGCTGATACAGCAGCAGCAGCGGCGGCAGCGGGCGGTGAGACAACGGATTCTGGTGCGGTAGAGGCCACTTCATCGAGTAGCAGTAGTGCGTCGGCGCCTGCTGCCGCTAATGCACAAGATGAAAAGAAGATAGAACCCCAGGTATATAAAAACTTGGTGTACTACATCTTGTTGTTTTTGGTAATTTGTACCGTTGTCGCTGTTTTAGGAAAAGTCCACTCTATTTACGTGTTGACAAAAAAGGTGAGTGGTAAGTACAATCCGCTAGCGAATAACACGTTGCAAGCTACGTTGTTTTTGATTTTTTTAGTCGCGTTTTTAGCCTTTACTTATTATAGTTATGCGGTGTGGGGCGACTGGGCGTGGCGGCCGGCTTCCACGGAACACGGTAAAGATATTGACACCATGTTCATCATTACAACGGTAATCATTACCATTGTATTGGTGATCGTACATATCTTGCTATTGACCTTTAGTTATATCTATAGAATGCGTGCAAATCGTAAGGCGTATTTCTATCCCCACAACGACGCGATTGAGCGTTTATGGACGATTGTACCTGCTATTGTTTTAACGATTTTGGTCCTATTCGGGTTCTTTACTTGGAGATCAATCACGAACGTACCTGAGGAGCTTCAAAAATCAGCCTTACAGGTCGAAGTATTAGGGGAGCAGTTTATGTGGACGGTTCGTTACCCAGGTAATGACGGCGAGTTTGGAGAAAGAAACTATAAATTGACCAGCCCTACCAACGGCTACGGTATCGATTTCAACGATAAGGCCGCATGGGACGATATTAGAGGAGATGATATTGTTATTCCCGTGAACAAACCGGTTCGATTCCATATATTATCGAAGGATATTATCCATTCTTTTTTTATTCCTGATTTTCGCGTGCAGATTAACGCTGTTCCGGGTATGACTAACTATTTCCAGTTTACGCCAACGGTAACAACAGAAGAAATGCGTGACAAAATGAATGATCCACAATATCACTTCGTGATGCTTTGTAATAAGATCTGTGGTGAAGCGCATTACAACATGCAAAAGAATGTGGTTGTGGTTACTGAAGCTGAATATAAAGAGTGGCTAAGTAAACAGAGTAAATTCTTTACAGAGGACCTGCAAAAGGAATTTGCACAACAAGACGTCAATCCGGATGCTGAAGAGTCTGAAAGAGTCGCAGCTTCATTTTAAATTATTATAGAGAATTTTTAATAGCATATGTCAACTACAGTTATATCGCACGACGCAGCTCATCACGGTTCACATGAACATCATCATGAAACCTTCTTGACTAAATATATATTTAGTCAGGATCACAAGATGATTGCTAAGCAGTTTTTGATTACCGGTATTATCATGGCCGTGTTTGCCATGATACTTTCGATTCTATTTCGTATTCAGCTTGCATGGCCGGATGCTGAATTTCCAATTCTTGAAGTGTTTTTAGGAAAATGGGCGGAAGGCGGACGTATTCGTCCCGACTTTTTCCTGGCCTTAGTGACCATACACGGAACCATGATGGTCTTCTTCGTGTTGACCGCGGGCCTTTCCGGTACATTCAGTAACTTGTTAATCCCTTACCAACTCGGTGCACGGGATATGGCGTCGCCATTTATGAACATGTTATCGTATTGGTTCTTTTTTGTAGCCTGTGTGTTAATGGTGGCCTCTTTCTTTATTGAGACAGGGCCCGCCTCTTCGGGATGGACAATCTATCCTCCACTATCGGCAGTACCAACAGCTATATCGGGATCCGGACTTGGGATGACACTTTGGTTAATCAGTATGTTCTTGTTTATTATCTCTCAGGTTATGGGAGGGGTAAACTACATCTCAACTGTACTGAATCTGCGTACTAAGGGAATGGGAATGTGGAAAATGCCACTCACTGTTTGGTCTTTCTTCCTAACAGCGATGGTTGGTTTGCTTTCCTTCCCAGTGCTGGTTTCGGCAGTAGTACTTTTGTTCTTCGACCGTTCCGTGGGTACCTCATTCTATCTTTCTGACCTGGTCGTACAAGGGACGATATTGCCGAATGAAGGCGGGTCTCCGATTCTGTTTCAACACTTGTTTTGGTTCCTTGGGCACCCTGAGGTATATATCGTCGTCATGCCTGCCTTAGGTTTGACCTCGGAGGTGATTTCTACAAACTCACGTAAACCGATTTTCGGTTACCACGCGATGGTGTATTCATTGGTTGGTATCTCCGTACTATCGTTTATTGTTTGGGGACACCACATGTTTGTGACGGGGATGAGTCCATTCTTAGGAGGTGTGTTTATGATTACCACCTTGATTATCGCGGTTCCCTCGGCTGTAAAAGCATTTAACTATATCGCCACGCTATGGCGCGGTAACATACGATTTACCCCAGCGATGATGTTCGCTATCGGGATGGTTTCCTTCTTCGTGTCGGGTGGTTTAACTGGGCTTTACGTTGGTAACGCAGCGCTAGACATCAATCTACATGATACCTATTTTGTCGTTGCCCACTTCCACTTGGTGATGGGGTCAGCGTCTATTTTCGGGATGTTGGCCGGTGTTTATCACTGGTATCCGAAAATGTTTGGACGAATGATGGACGAGCGTTTGGGATATTTACATTTTTGGTTGACCTTTTTAGGGGCGTACCTGGTATTCTTCCCGATGCACTTTATGGGAATCGATGGTGTGCCACGTAGATACTATACATTTACTGAGTTCCCATTCATGGACAAATGGATATCGGTAAACATTTTAGTGACTTGGGCGGCGATTATTGCCGGACTTGCACAAGTGGCTTTTATTTGGAATTTCTTTGCGTCTATTTGGTGTGGCAAGCGTGCTCCACAAAATCCGTGGGGATCCAACACATTGGAATGGACTACTCCGGTGGAGCATATTCATGGCAACTGGCCAGGCGAGCTTCCAACGGTATATCGTTGGCCGTATGATTACAGTAAACCAGGCCATGATGCTGATTTCATTCTTCAAACGACTCCTTTGTCGCAAACAATGAGCTCAAACTTGCTTCACGATTGGGAGGATAACGAAGAGGGGGTAGAAGCACAGAAAGCCTATAATAAAGAGCACAATAGAGTCGAGGAAGCTTAATAGAGAGCGGCTAAGTCGACTGATAAGAAGGCCGCGTTTGTTATAAACTACTTCTCCCGCACATCTTTAGATTGCTTATGGGAGAAGTGGTATACATAAATAAAAATGTGGTATCGAGCGCAGTGCCAAGGAAAGGTCTGCTAGGGACGCACGGAAACGGAAGTCCTATTAGCGCCAGCCCGAGGTAGCAGAGGTAAGCATATCGCATTTCTGATGACCACCACGTCACCTGGAGTTAACAGCGAGTGAGTCAATCGGTAAAAAGAGGTCGATCGCATCTTTTTTAGATGTCTGACCGTTGGGATAGGTAAAGAACAGACCATGTATTCAGCTGCTGAGAAGCGATTCATACGGATTAATAGGATCACCATAGGTGTGCTTTTCCTTGTGATTTTAGCTGGAGGAGTGGTTCGAAGTACGGGGTCTGGAATGGGGTGTCCGGATTGGCCTAAATGTTTTAATCGGGTAATACCCCCGACAGATGTGTCTCAACTGCCCGCGGATTATGAAACGCACTACGTTGAAGGACGGATAGAAAAGAACGAGCGTTTTGCCAGTCTTATCGAACGTTTTGGGTATCATAAATTGGCTGATGAAATTCGGCATGATGAGTCGATTCTTCAGCACGAGGAATTTAATGCAGCTAAAACCTGGACGGAATATATTAATAGATTAGCCGGGGTTACAGCAGGTTTTTTCATGCTCTTTACTGCATTCTATTCGCTTAAATACTGGAAAAAGAAAAGGGCCATAACGATATGGAGCGTTCTTAATCTTATTGTAGTAGTGATTCAAGCTTGGCTGGGATCTATTGTCGTATCGACAAACCTTACGCCGTGGGTGATTACGGTTCACATGCTGCTTGCCTTAGTGATCGTGTGTATAGCGATTCAAACGTATTACTGGGCGACTCAAGCTTCCCGGGTCGCGATACCCCAAAATGCCGCATTCCGATCGATTAGGAAACTGGCTTTTGTTGGATTGATCTTACTCGTGGTTCAGGTCGTTTTTGGCACGGATGTGCGAGAGGTTATTGACCATTTGAAACAACAACCGATCGAGCGAAGCAATTGGATTACGTCCATTGGTACGCCTTATCATGTGCATCGTTTTTTAGCCTATGTGACGCTAGCCGTATCGATCTATTTGTACTATCGGATGAGGAAATTAGAGGGGCAGTTTAGCCTACAAGTGAAGTATGCGACTTTCGCATTGGTGCTAGTGATTCTGCAAATGGTATCTGGGATTGTGTTGGCCCGCTTTAGCGTGCCGGCCTTCGCACAGACCTTTCATTTGGTCGCAGCTAGTTTGCTAGTTGGAGCCCACTATTATTTGTTATTGTTGTTAAGCCCTCCGAAATCCGTGGATCGTTCGGCAGAGACGAGGGGTAATTAAGGATATGAAGGAGTTTATTTCAGATTTCAACAAATTGGTGAAGTTACGGCTGACATTAACGGTCGTTTTTTCCGCATCAGTTTCATTTTTAATAGGCGCCACCCAACAAGGTAATATCATTTGGTTAAATTGGGCGTTGCTGACCTTCGGCGGGTTCCTAGTAACAGGTGCTGCGAATGGTTTTAACGAAATTATCGAGCGTGACCTCGACAAATTGATGAAGCGGACGATGGACAGGCCCTTGCCAGCGGGTCGGATGACCACTGGTCAAGCCCTTATCTTAAGCGTATTTATGGGGATTTTCGGAACCCTAGTTTTAGTAAGCCTGAATTTTATTGCCGGTTTGCTTTCTGTTTTTTCCATTTTCCTATACGCGTTCGTCTATACACCATTAAAGCAGAAATCTCCCATTGCCGTATGGGTAGGAGCAATACCTGGTGCATTACCTCCATTGATAGGTTACTATGCAGCATTTGAGTCTGCAGGCTTCAGTTTAGCTTATGTAGAGGTGAGTCAAGCAGCGATTATAATCACGCCATTGGTGTTGTTTGCGATCCAGTTTTTCTGGCAGTTCCCCCATTTCTGGGCGATTGCTTGGGTGTCAGACGACGATTATAAACGCGCAGGTTTTCGATTGTTGCCAACAACTAGAAAGGATAAATTATCAGCCTGGTTTCTATTTATATCGTGCGTGCTGATGATTCCAGTGGGTTTTTTGCCAATGTATTACGGAATTGGCGGTTGGAGTTTTACGATTCTGTCGTTGCTCGGCGGCTTGTTATTTACGTACTACGGGTACCAACATTTAGTTAAGATGGAAATTTCAACCGCTAGAAAAGTGATGTTCACATCCTTTGGTTATCTTCCTATTACACAATTGGTACTATTATTTGATTTTATACCGTTTTAATAATGGATTTAAATATTACTATGGATAAGCAGGACTATCTTAGCGAGGAATTACAGCAGTCGCGACGAGCCAAAAAATTTAACCTTTGGCTTGGGATGATAGGTATGTTCATGATGTTTGCCGCACTGTCAAGCGGGTTCATCGTGTACACAGCAAGCGGGGTAGATAAGGGAATAAAGACGATATTACCTTATGCGTTTATGGCGAGTACGGGAGTGATCGTGTTGAGTAGCCTTACGATGCAACTAGCCTATCGAGCAGCAAAAAGCGGATCGGTTAACCGTCAGAAGGTGTTGCTGTCGATTACCATATTGTTAGGTGTGGCGTTTTTCTTTCTGCAATTTCATGCCTGGTCCGTGTTGGTTGAAAGAGGAATCACATTTGTGAATTCCAATGCTTCGCAATCGTTCTTATATGTGTTTACCGGTATGCACTTGGCCCATATTTTCGCAGGTGTGTTGGTTCTTGGTCGATGTTTGTTCGGTGTGATGCGTAATATTCCGCACGGTAATAATATTTTTAGAATGGAACTTGCTAATATATTTTGGCATTTTCTAGATCTACTATGGATTTATATTTATGTTTTCTTACTTTTGAATCAATAACAGTAAACAATGAGTACAACAGTTTCGCATTTGGATAAGGTTAAAGATGGACCTTGGAGTGGAGGTAAATCACCTTGGAATCTAGAGTACGGAAAGATCATGATGTGGTTTTTCCTGGTATCGGATGCATTTACGTTTTCGGCATTCTTGGTGTATTATGGTGCTCAAAAATTCGCACAACCGTCATGGATTGATGCGGATAAGGTATTCCAATCCATTCCCGGTATTGCCGAGTCAGGACAGCCTTTGGTATTCGTCGGGATCATGACGTTTATTTTGATTATGTCATCTGTAACGATGGTGCTTGCAGTGGATGCGGGGCACCGTAACAAGAAAGATGAAGTCGTAAAATGGATGTTGTGGACGGTATTGGGTGGTTTGTGCTTCTTGGGTTGTCAAGCGATCGAATGGTCTCACTTGCACCATCAGGGATTCTGGTTTGGTAGAAACCCTGCAACGGGTTTAACGGATCAAAGCGCGATTGTTGAAGCGTTGCAACCGTATTTTACCAAAGAGATTTCCTATACCGCGGCATTGCAATTTGCAAACCTATTTTTTACCATTACGGGTTTCCACGGTTTACACGTGACCATCGGCGTCACCTTAAATATCATTGTGTTGTTAATGACATTAAACAACACATTCGAAAGGAGAGGAACATACCTAATGGTAGAGAAGGTCGGGCTATACTGGCACTTTGTTGACTTGGTGTGGGTATTCGTATTTACCTTCTTCTATTTAATCTAATTTTGTCTGGAACTTTTAAGAAATTGAATAATGAGTAATCACGAACATATCGCAAACCATGGCGCAGAAGCGCATGAAGGAGGAATGGACAAGAAACGGATTTGGTCTGTATTTTTTATTCTTCTGGCATTAACTGCTTTGGAATTCTTAATCGCTTTAGGTTTTGTTCATCACTGGGGTTGGCTGCAGAAAGGCATGTTTGTTAATGTCGTCTATATTGTTTTGACTTTAGCGAAAGCCTATTATATTGTGGCGTTTTTCATGCACTTGAAGTTTGAAAAGTCCGGATTTATTGTGTGTTGTAGCGCGGTGTTTATCTTCATCGTATACTTTATCATACTGCTTCTGGTAGAAGGGGAGTTCTTAAACGGAGCGATGACCCACCAAGCCATATTCCCACATCAATAAAGGGGTTTAAATGAGTAAGAACAATCGTTCGAAAGCTTTATCGAAATTAATTATCCTGGCATTTGTACTTTTCGTGCCAGGATTTTTATATATACTGGTGAATCGAATGGGAAGCAACGAGTATGCGAAGCTTCCGGTTTATGGGGAGAAAGTACTTTCCGGGGAGATGAAGCGCGTAATGGGCAGAGAAATTCCTGATACCGTCTTCCATCAATTAGCGCCAGTTGATTTTATCAATCAAAAGGGGCAAGAGGTGACATTTTTGGGCCAAGACTCGACCATTACTGTGGCGCATCTTTTCTACAGTAACGATCAAGGCCTCTCGAAGCAGTTGATCAGTGATATGAAGAAGATTGCCCATCGATTCCGAGAGATATCGCATGTTACTCTTTTCTCCATCTCGGTAGACTCCTTGGATGGTGCTAAGGAAATGACTGACTTTCTCGGAGAGGATATCTCAAAGGTTAATCCACGTTGGCATGCCGTTAGTCGTCCTAATGTAGATATATTCAGTTACGCCAGAGAGGATATGCTGCTAGAAGCCAGTCCTTTTCCAGGTGAACAAGATCGTTTTTTGATCAGTAATCATATGATGTTGATCGACTCGGAAAGACGAATACGCGGGTTTTACGATATCAGTTTAAGAACAGAGCTGGATCGCTTGGAGGATGAAATTAAGGTTCAGATTGTCGAGGAAATAAGGAATCACCCGTTAAAGGTAGAGAGGAAGTAATATGGGAATGACAGAAGAGGAAAAGAAGTATAAAGGGATCATATGGACACTATCGGTGATTATCCCCTTAGCAGTAGCCGCTTTGTTCGGCATCAACTTGCCTAAAATGGGCTACGATGTTGAGCCATTGGGCTTTTTGCCGCCAATTTATGCGACTATTAACGGGCTGACGGCTATATCGCTGGTGCTGGCAGTTCGAGCCATAAAACGCGGGAACGCCCGATTACATGAGCGATTGATTAAATTGTGTATGGTGTTTTCGTCTTTGTTTTTATTGATGTATGTTGCCTATCACATGACCTCTGAATCCACGTCTTTTGGTGGTGAGGGCGCCATTCGGATCGTCTACTTTTTTATATTGATTACACACATCATTTTATCGATTGTCATCATTCCTTTTGTCTTGTTCACCTTTATCCGGGGGATAGCGGGCGCGTACGAACGGCATAAAAAGCTTGCACGTATTACCTATCCCATGTGGTTATACGTAGCGGTTTCAGGGGTAGTGGTTTACCTCATGATTTCTCCTTATTACACACATTAAGTTTTCGACTATGAAGAAAGTTTGGATTTATCAGGCGGATCGCTTTTTTACCTCAGCTGAATGTGAACAAGCGAAAGCATATCTGGAAGAGTTTGTGATGTCATGGGCAGCCCATGGTACTGCTTTGTCGGCCAAAGTGGAGATTCTTAGGAACTTATTTATCGTATTTACCGTTGACGAAGCGATTACTAAAACAACAGGCTGTTCGATCGATCGATCGGTTCACGTGTTAAAAGAACTTGAGGAACGATTGGACATCGGGCTCTTTAATAGGACCTTCGTCGCCTATATTGATCGGGAAGACAGGACACAATTGGTTTCGCGTGAGGTATTCCAAGGCCTGGTCGACTCTAGTGAGGTAACCAGCGAGACGCGAGTCTTTAATAATTTGGTCCAAACCGAGGAAGATTTTAAAAGTAAATGGATTGTTCCTTTCCAAACCAGCTGGCATGCCAAGGTGTTTGGTTAGGTTTATACCGGTCTAAAACTGATAGGCGGTAGCAGATACGATTTTGCTTGCCATAAAACAAAACAAGGTGATCTTCGAAGATTCACCTTGTTTTGTTAAATGTGATACCTGACTTTCATCGGGTAGGCTTAGCGTTTGTCGATACTCAATTTCCCAGGGCCCATGATGGCGAAGGCGACAAATACACTAAGAAACTCTATAGCATGCGAGGCAACTGACCAGCCGTCGCCAGCCGCCAGATGACTAATCATGGCAACCAACATAGTGAGCCCCAGTAGAATGCTGGATGGGCGTGTCCACAATCCAATGATAAGGAGTAAGGAAGCAACCGTCTCAACTAGTCCGGCGGCAAAGCCAAAAACGGTCGGCAGGAAATGAATCCCCAAGTTCTGCATGGATGACCCGATTTTCGTCCAGAGCTCTGGACCACCGGTCAACTTTGGCAATCCATGAAAGGCAATCATTGCGATTCCAAAAACAATTCGGATAATTAGTAACCCGATGTCTTTTCTCGAATTTTTCATACGCTGGTGTTTTGTTTTTATTTCTAAAGTACATTATTTTTCTGATAATTGGCCGAAAAAGCCCTTTGTTTTGCTATTGAACGCTGTGTCGGCGCAGGCTGAGTATGAGAATTGACTCTTCGTTAAAAAGTTATCCATGTACGGAGGAATTTAGACGCTGGAATGCAATATTTTCCGTTTTTGCCTTATCTTTGCAATGCACCTGTGGCGAGTTTTTAACATTAACCCTCATCAAATTGAATATCTTTAATAAACAACGTTATACCATTACTTCGGCTTTACCTTATGCGAACGGTCCTTTACATATTGGTCATTTGGCTGGAGCCTATATTCCTGGAGATATTTTCGTCCGTTTTCTTCGCCTGAAGGGAAAAGATGTGGTGTATGTGTGCGGTTCGGATGAACACGGAGCGGCCATCACTATCAAAGCAAAAAAAGAAGGAGTAAGTCCTCGGGATATTATCGATCGATATAACAAACAAATCAAAGAAAGCTTTGAGCAATTTGGTATTTCTTTTGACATTTATCACCGTACTTCGGAAAAAATCCATCACGAATTATCACAGGAGTTTTTTTTAAATCTTTATGAAAAAGGTGAGTTTATCGAGCGTTTCTCAGAACAGTATTACGATGAAGAGTTCCATCAGTTTCTAGCGGACCGATATATTGTAGGGACCTGCCCGCACTGTCAGAATCAAGGCGCATACGGTGATCAATGTGAAAAATGTGGGACCTCTTTAAATCCCACCGATTTAATTGACCCGAGATCGACACTGAGCGGGAAGACGCCCATATTGAAAGAAACTAAGCATTGGTACCTCCCATTAGACAAATATCAACCTTGGTTAGAAACCTGGCTCATCGAAGGTAAAAAAGATGTATTAAAACCCAATGTTTTTGGGCAATGCCAGTCGTGGTTGAAACTTGGTTTACAACCGCGTTCGATGACGCGAGACTTAGATTGGGGAGTTGATGTGCCGCTGGAAGAAGCCGAAGGAAAAAAATTATATGTGTGGTTGGATGCGCCTATCGGTTATATTTCAGCAACAAAGCAGTGGGCTCTTGAGCACAACAAGGATTGGCGACAGTACTGGCAGAAGCAAGAGGATCCGAATGAGGACTCCACATTGATCCATTTTATAGGAAAGGATAATATTGTATTCCATTGTATTACCTTCCCTGCTATCTTACACGCACACGGGGGGTATATACTACCAGAAAACATTCCCGCTAATGAATTTTTGAACTTGGAAGGGGATAAGCTTTCCACCTCGCGCAATCACGCAGTTTGGTTGCATGAGTATTTAGATGAATTCCCAGCAAAGCAAGATGAATTGCGATACATGTTGACATCTATTCTTCCGGAAACCTCGGACAGTGAGTTTACCTGGAGAGACTTCCAGGCCAAGGTCAATAATGAGTTGGTCTCTATTCTTGGTAATTTTGTCAACCGCGTATTGGTGTTATCTCATAAATATTTTGACGGCGCACTGGCGATCGGAACTCCGCTTTCCGTAGCGGATCAAGACGTGCTGGCTGAGTTGGCAAAAGTACCCCAAGCAATTGAAGCGTCATTGGGGCAATACCGATTTAGAGAAGCACAAGCTCATTTCATGAATGCAGCACGATTAGGAAACAAGTACCTAGCCGACCAAGAACCTTGGAAGGTGTTTAAAGAAGACCCTGAGCGGGTTAAGACCGTGTTGTATGTAGCCGGCCAGATTGTGGCGAATTTAGCGGTGATGGGTCAGCCCTTCCTACCTTTTACCAGTCAAAAGATATTCGAGATGGTGAAGCTTCCTGCTTGTGGTTGGGAGCGGGCGGGTGAATCCGATTTGTTGAAATCCGGACATCAATTGGGTGAAACTCAGCTCTTGTTTGAGAAAATCACCGACGAACAAGTCGATAGTCAACTCGTAAAGTTGGCCGCGGCAGCCGCGTCTACCGATGCGTCAACGATAGCGCCAGCAAAATCGAATATTACCTTTGACGATTTTACGAAGCTGGATATTCGCGTAGGTACAATCGTGTCAGCAGAGAAAGTTGCCAAGACCAAAAAGTTGTTAAAACTGACGATAGATACCGGTATTGACCAACGCACTGTGGTTTCGGGCATCGCAGAATTTTTTACTTCAGAGGATATTGTCGGTAGGCAGGTATCCATTATTGTCAACCTGGAGCCGCGTAACATCAAGGGGATTTCCTCTCAAGGGATGATTCTAATGGCTGAAGATGAGAATGGCAGACTGGATTTCGTCCGACCGGACACCACGATGTCTGCGGGAAGTACGGTCCGTTAGCGAGCTATAGCGCCACGCGCATAGCAATGAGAGCGGCCCGTTTAGTTGGCTTATAACAGTAGACCTGCTTGGATGTCACCAAGCAGGTCTATTTATTTTACCTCATTCCTTATTTTGTGCTCGAACGGGATCTTACACTGCTTATCCAGGCCCCAAAAAAGAAAATAAGTGAGGGTACTACCCAGCCTAATTCATATCGAAAGAAAGGAATGTATTGATTTAACTGCATTAAAGCGTCAGGACTTAACCATCCCAATTCCTTTAATAATGATAGTACGGCGACCAACGTAGAAGCGGCTAAGGCCGCAACGTAAGGCGCCTTGGTTTGAACCAATCTACCGAAAAACACGGTATAAAGGACTAAAGTAATCGCAATGGGATAAACAAAGATGAGTATAGGGTACGCAAAAGTAATGATATTGTCGACTCCTGTGATGGAAAGAATACAAGCGATCACGCAACACACGGTTACTAGTATCTTGTAACTAATCCGGCCTTTACTTAAGTTCTCGAAAAATACACCTACTGCAGAAACCAGTGCGATGGCAGTGGTCAAGCATGCCAGTGCGATGGCAAACGCTATAGCAATTGTTCCATAGGGTCCCATCACCGCGTTGGAAATGCGGATTAATAATTCAGATCGCTTAATCTCCAGATCGCTAATACCCGAAGTCGCCCCGAGATAGATCAGTCCCCCATAAACGATAAAAAGAGCAATGGCCGATAAAATACCGGAGCTAATAACCACTCTATTTTTAGATTTTATACTGTCGTAGCCTTTGGTTTTCGCAGCTGCAATGATGATGCCTGCAAATATGACGGAGGCCAGTACATCAAGCGTCTGATATCCCTCTACAAATCCTAGTGTAAAGGATTCACCAGTATTTAACGTGGTTTGCCCGTATGCGTCTATCGGCGCCCAAATTCCTAAGGCAATGAGACAGATTAATAGGATCAGCAATACAGGGGTTAATATATTTCCGACTATATCGACTACTCGATTCGGACGAATCGTCAACGTCCAGGTGATGATAAAGAAAACAACCGAGCTGATGACCGGGCTGAATGAGGGGAAACTTGGGCTGATTCCGACCTCATGTGTCGTAGCCGCTGTACGGGGGATGGCGATTAGTGGTCCGATGCATAGCAAGATAATGGTACCTAATACCGGCGATAGCCACGGGTGGACTCGGTTCGCTAAATCCTCGAATCGCTCGCCTGAGTTAACGACGGCCAGTAATCCGAAAAACGGCAATAAAATCCCCGTCAGCCCGAAGCCTAGAATGGTGGTCCAGACTTGATCTCCAATTTGTATCCCAATATAGGGAGGCAAAAGGAGATTTCCCGCACCAAAGAACATCGCGAATAGCGCGAATCCAATAGTAATGATGTCTTTTGTCTGTTTATTCAAAATATTAGGTGTAAAATATGTCAATTAGTTGTTTGGCCGGTTTGACGTCGTGTACACGTAGGATTTGGACTCCTCGCTCTAACAACAACGTATGCAGCGCAATCGTGCCGGGAAGTACATCTTTCGGTTGCAGATCTAATTTTTTATAGAGCATTGATTTTCTGGAAATGCCGCCGAGTACAGGTAGTCCAAAGTAGTGCAATTCCTCTACTCGTAATAGTAGTTCATAATTCTGTTGGATGGTTTTGGCAAATCCGAAGCCCGGATCAAGGATGATATCACGAACTCCTAATTCTCTAAGTAAAGCGATTCGGTTACCCAATTCCACCGCCACATCGTTTACGACATCATCATAGTCCACTAGCGATTGCATGGTGCTCGGGGTTCCTCGCATATGCATCAGTATATAAGGAACTTGTAGTTTAGCGACGGTCGGAAACATCTTATCGTCCAACAAACCTCCAGATATATCATTGATGATATGTGCTCCAGCTCGAATACAAGCTTCAGCGACATCAGATCGATAGGTGTCGATTGATAAGGGCATATTAGGGAACTCGCGGCGTAACATTTCGATTACGGGCAGGGCGCGGTCCATTTCTTCTTGCGAATGGATGGGTTCGGCACCAGGCCGACTAGAATAGGGACCGATATCGATAATATCCGCACCCTCGTCGATCAGTTGCGCTACGTGCGACCGTGCTGCATCAAGGCTTTGATGTGTACCGCCGTCGAAAAAGGAATCGGGAGTAAGGTTTAATATTCCCATTATTTTGGGAATGGTGAAGTCCATCAATTTGCCGTTGACGTTAATGGTTTGGGATGGAGCGGATTCAAACAGATGCATGTATACGGATTAAAAAAATGAAGGCCGTAAATCTTACTCTACAGCCTCCAAAGTACGGTTAATTTAATTATTTCACAACTAGAACACCATCTGCCACCAAGGATATGTCTCGTTTAGGGCGATCTATTTTTGCGATCTCATCTTTACTTTTACCCATATCCTCTGCATAGTGTTGTTGCCATTCGACGGAGGTTTCTTTGACTTTTGCTCTGCCTTGCAGGATTACTTTTTTTCCAATAATATCTTGAGGAACAAAGTACGCATAATCGGTGAACCGGACCATAATGGGATCGTTGTCGCCGTCACGCTTCAGGGTTAAAAAGCATCCTTTTTTCTTGCACACCTGTACCACTTCGCCTGACACTTTTCCCGTATAGCTGTCCTGTTGTTGCAATGCTTTTTCGAGATCTGCAACGGAGATGGCTCCGTCGGGATCGATTTGCTGACCGTAATGTGTGCCTGCTTTGGCCGGCGCGATAGATTGCTGTGCGACTGCGGTGCCGACGGCAAATAGCAGACAAGCAACGGTATAGATGAAATGTTTCATAAACCTATTTTCTTAAAAATTCAAATTTACCACTCGCATCGAGCCGCATCACTGTAGATGGCGCCCCTAGACGAGGGTCTTCTTGTCCGAATTTAACGATATAATCTACGTTTTTAAAGATTTTTTCAGAGATTTCTGAATAATTGTGGGGAGAAGGTTCTCCACTGATGTTAGCGGAGGTCGAAACGATGGGTTTCCGAAAGCGTTGTAACAATTGCTCGCAGAAGGGATGTCGGACTACCCGAATACCGATGCTGCCGTCTTTGGCAATGAGATTGTCTGCGAGATTTTTTGCTGAAGGAAGAACCAGCGTAAGCGGTTTCTCACTCAGATCGATTAATTCGTAAGCGACTTCCGGCACTTCTCTTACGTAGCTTTGTAGCCAATTGTCATTCCCTAAAAGCACAATCATGCTTTTGCTTTGATCACGGCCTTTAAGTTTAAAAATCTTTTCGACAGCTTCCGGATTCGTTGCATCGCATCCTATACCCCAAATCGTATCCGTTGGGTAAAGAATCAAGCCCCCGGACTTTAAGGTGTCCAGGGCCTGATTTAAATCGTTTCTGTCAATGAAATGAGACATGAGTATTCGGCGCTAAACCGCTACATTGTGTTCCCTTAACGCATCATTTAATGATGTTTTCTTATCAGTCGATTCTTTACGTTGACCGATAATTAATGCACAGGGAACTTGATAATCTCCGGCAGGGAAAGATTTCGTGTAAGAACCCGGAATAACAACAGAACGCGCAGGTACGACTCCCTTGTGCTCTACTGGTTCCGATTGGGACACGTCAATAATCTTAGTAGAAGCGGTTAATACCACATTCGCTCCGAGTACAGCTTCTTGCTCTACACGTACGCCCTCTACAACAATAGCTCGCGATCCAACAAAAACATTATCTTCTATGATGACAGGAGCAGCTTGTACAGGTTCGAGTACGCCTCCAATACCGACACCTCCGCTCAAGTGTACGTTTTTTCCAATCTGTGCACAGGAACCTACTGTAGCCCAGGTGTCAACCATTGTGCCCTCATCTACATAAGCACCAATATTTACATAAGACGGCATCATAATCACTCCAGAGGCTAAGAACGCGCCGTAACGTGCCGAAGCACCCGGTACTACCCGCACACCTAAGTCTTTGTAATTTGTCTTTAACTTCATTTTGTCGTGGTAGACAAACGGATCATTCTTTACCACCTCCATGCTGCGAATGGGAAAGTATAAAATGACCGCTTTCTTGATCCAATCATTTACAAACCAAGATTCGCCGACAGGTTCAGCTACTCGTAGTTCGCCTTTATCCAAATGTTGGATTACGAATTCAATGGCTTCGTAATATTCTTTGTATTCCAGAAGCTGTCTGTTTTCCCAAGCTTCTTCAATTAACTTTTTAAGGGAAGGGATGTCAATCATAATACTGTTTGTACTAAAAAATTTAACCACAAATATGGCGATTTTTGCTGACATCAGTATGACCCCGAAGTCAATTTTGGAATTTATCTTATTTTTGTAGGATGGCAGGAGAAATAGAAAAGTTGCGAATTGACAAATATTTGTGGGCGATTCGTATCTTCAAAACGCGAAGTATGGCCACGGAAGCCTGCAAAGCGGGGAAAGTGAAATTAGGTGGGCAGAACTTAAAACCTTCAGCACTAGTGAAGATTGGAGACACGTATACGGTTCAAAAGGGTATTGAACGAAAGGTTATCCATGTTACAGGATTGCTCGCCCGGCGGGTTGATGCGAAAACGGCTGTACAGTTCTATGAAGACCAAACGCCTCCTGAAGAAACGTACGCATATAAATCTACCTTTCATGCGCCGGTGTTACGGCGTGACCGCGGAGCGGGCCGGCCGACAAAAAAAGACAGACGAGAAATCGACGAGCTTCGAGAGGATTGGTGGGATGAACAGGCGCATAAAGAAGATTGAATCGCTGTTGACGGTCGAGGATAATCCAGCTTGCGTTACGCACAGGATAGCTGTAGAACACAATCGGCAATATTGAGGAATGGGAAGTGTTGTTGCAATAAAGAGCAAAGCTTCCCTTTATTTTATTCAAATACACGACCATGAAAACCAGTTTTTTTAATCTGTTGCTTCTGGCCACTAGTTTGTTTTTTTCTTTGTCTAGTCTGGCCCAGTCTTCTGATGCCGCTCCACGATTTGTGTTGGCCATTCACGGCGGAGCGGGCACCATCTTAAAAGCGAATATGTCAGATTCTTTAGAGCGAGCGTATAGAGAAGTGTTGGAAAACGCACTTCGGTGCGGCTATCAAGTTTTGGAAGAAGGCAAAGAGGCTATAGATGCGGTGGAAGCAACCATTCGTGTGCTGGAAGACTCGCCATTGTTTAACGCCGCTAGAGGCGCTGTTTTTTCTCATGAGGGGAAGAATGAGCTGGACGCTTCTATCATGAGAGGACGCGATCGCAATGCCGGTGCGGTAGCGGGTGTGAGTACCCTTAAAAACCCGATAAGCGGTGCCAGAGCCGTTATGGAACAATCTGAACATGTGTTTCTGGTTGGAGAGGGGGCAGATGCTTTTGCGGCACAGAAGGGATTGGAATTGGTAGATCCGTCCTATTTTCACACCGAAACGCGTTGGCAGGATTTACAGAAAGCGCAAAAAAGGAGCGCGCAGGCAAAACATGCTGAAATTCCGTTAGATGAGAAGTTCGGAACAGTCGGTTGTGTTGCTCTTGATGATCAGGGAAATGTCGCAGCCGGTACTTCCACGGGTGGAATGATCAATAAGCGATTTGATCGTGTGGGAGACTCGCCTGTTATTGGTGCGGGAACGTATGCCGATAATTATGCTGCAGCAATTTCATGTACCGGCTGGGGTGAATACTTCATCCGACATGCCGCTGCCATCCGGGTATGTGCGAAAATTCAGTACGGTGGGATGTCGTTAACTCAGGCTGCTCAGCAAGTGATTGATGAAATTGGGGAAATGGGGGGGACCGGGGGCCTGATCGCAATAAATACTAAGGGTGAGGTTGCCATGCCTTTCAACACATCCGGTATGTATCGTGGAACGGTAACACGAGAGGGAACCATTGCCGTCGCGATTTATGGAGAGGAAGATTAATCGGGTATTTCGTAATAGTTTAAATAGCGGACAATGTTATTTGCACGGCGATTTACAAATGCGGAGGGGCGTTTCGCATCCCAGCTTCTCGGGTTTGGGAGGATTGCAATAATCAACGCAGACTCTTTCCGGGTCAATCCTTTTACGTCCTTTTTGAAATAGTATGTTGAAGCCGCTGCCGCTCCATAGACCCCTTGTCCCATTTCGATGACATTTAGATAGACCTCCAGTATTCTCTTTTTTCCCCAAAATATTTCAATCAGCACCGTAAAATAACTTTCCAAGCCTTTTCGTATCCAAGAGCGGGCAGGCCAAAGGAAAACGTTTTTAGCTGTTTGCTGGCTAATTGTACTGCCCCCTCGTAAGGGTCCGTCTCCCGCTCTATTCCGCTGGAAAGCGCTTACGATAGCGTTGCGATCAAATCCACGATGTGTCAAAAAATGTGCGTCCTCGCCAGCAATGGCCGCTCGTTTGAGGTTGTCAGAGATATCTGCATAGTCGACCCACTTTTTGTCGATTTTCCACTCTTTCCCACTGGCTTGGCGTTCAAACCCACGTTTCAGCATCAGGTAGGTAATTGGGGGGGTAATAAAACGCAGGGCAATGACCCATACCAGACTCCCTAAAAAGCAAAACAATACGGTCTTGATCAGTAACGGTAAAACTTTTGATTTTAGCTGTTGCCGTAATGAAGGAGAACGGCGTCTTTTTCTCCTGGTCTTCGATCGCTTAATCGCCATGGTCTTGTCTCTTAAAATCCATCCGGTTCAAATTTAGTTATTTTTATAAACCCCACATTTTCTTTCTAGAATAGCGGTTTGCAAATCGATTCAAATCTGCTATTTTTACGTCTTATCAAAAAAAGAATAACCTTGGCAAAAGCAAAGAAACAAACCCCTTTAATGCAGCAGTATAACTCGATAAAAGCAAAATATCCGGGGGCGCTGTTGCTATTCCGGGTAGGGGATTTTTATGAGACGTTTGGGGATGATGCGGTCACCGCGGCCAAGATACTGGGTATCGTGCTGACCAAAAGAGGAAACGGATCAGAATCAGAGACAGCGTTAGCTGGGTTTCCTCATCACTCATTGGAGACGTATTTGCCAAAACTAGTACGAGCTGGTCAACGAGTTGCGATTTGCGACCAGCTTGAAGACCCCAAGCAAACGAAAACAATCGTTAAACGAGGGGTCACCGAATTGGTCACCCCTGGTGTGTCGTATAATGAAAACATCGTGCCTCAGAAGTCGAATAATTATTTGGCTTCTGTATACATGGATAAATTACAAATCGGCATTTCATTTTTAGATATTTCCACGGGTGAATTTCTGCTGTCCCAAGGAGATCGTCATTATGTCGATAAACTGTTGCAGGGTTTCAAACCCACCGAGATTATTTTACCAAAAACGCAGTACAAACACTTTATCGAGACTTTCGGGAATCAGTTTTACACCTATACGTTAGATGAGTGGCCGTACACCGGTGATTATGCGTATGAGTGTCTGATCAAACATTTTCAGGTCAATTCTTTGAAGGGCTTCGGGGTGGAGCGTATGGCGGAGGCGCAGGTTGCCGCAGGTGTGGCTTTACATTACCTGAATGAGACAGAGCACAGGAATTTGCAACATATTTGCCAGATTTCTAGAATTGAAGAAGAACGATATATGTGGTTGGATCGTTTTACCATTCGCAACCTAGAACTCGTGGGCTCAGTACATGATGATGCAACAACCTTAGCTGATGTATTGGATGAGACCTCTTCGCCAATGGGGGCCCGTTTGCTCAAAAGATGGATTTTGATGCCACTGAAAGATGCGCAAGCGATCAACGAACGCCTAGAAGTCGTAGACTATCTGCTTAAACGGCCTGAGTTGCGCGAGCAGATAGTAGCTGAGATCAAACAGGTGGGTGATTTGGAACGTCTGATTAGCAAAATTGGACTTTTACGAGCAAATCCTAGGGAGATGGTACAGCTTAAGCGTAGCCTGTATGCTGTCGATCGATTGAAACAGCTTTGTTTAGCGGAGGATTCCTCTTCGTTAAAAGGGATTGGCCAAGCAATGGATGTCTGCTTATCCATTCGAGACCGAATCGAAAATACACTTCAAGCGGAACCGCCGGTTGCTATTCATAAAGGAAATGTGATTGCAGATGACGTCGATCAAGAGCTCGATCGACTTCGCAAAGTCGCATTTGGAGGAAAAGACTACTTGTTGGAAATACAACGAAGAGAATCTGAGCGTACAGGAATTCCTTCGTTGAAAATCGCGTTTAACAATGTCTTTGGCTATTATCTAGAGGTGACCAATACACATAAAGACAAGGTTCCAGAAGACTGGGTTCGTAAGCAAACTTTGGTGAATGCCGAACGTTACATAACGGAGGAGCTAAAGGAGTATGAGGAACAGATATTGGGCGCCGAAGATAAAATTCAAGCGATTGAAAACAAAATATACGCAGAATTACAGCTTGGCGTTACGGAATTTATTCAACCCATTCAGCAAAACGCACAAATGCTCGCCAAATTAGATGTATTGGTGAACTTTGCTGTGGTGGCGGAAAAGAATTATTATGTTCGCCCTGAAGTCGACGATCAACATCGACTTGATATAAAAGGTGGGCGTCATCCTGTGATTGAGAAAAACCTGCCGGTAGAAGAGGATTACATTACCAATGATACTTTTCTAGATTCAGATGATCAACAAATCATGATCATTACGGGGCCCAATATGGCCGGAAAGTCTGCCTTGTTGAGGCAGACAGGCTTGATTGTCTTGATGGCGCAGATTGGATCGTTTGTTCCTGCTAAAGAGGCTCGATTAGGTGTTGTGGACAAGATTTTTACTCGAGTGGGCGCGTCAGACAACCTGTCCTCGGGTGAATCCACGTTTATGGTTGAGATGAACGAAACGGCCAGCATTTTGAATAATTTATCAAGTCGAAGCCTAATTCTACTGGATGAAATTGGAAGGGGAACCAGCACATACGACGGCATCTCGATTGCATGGGCTATCGCGGAGTTTCTTCACAATCATCCTGTTCACCGGCCTAAGACGCTGTTTGCTACGCACTACCACGAGCTGAATGAATTGTGTAACTCCATGCCGAGGGTGAAGAATTTTAACGTGAGCGTCAAGGAAGTCAATAATAAAGTGATCTTCTTACGAAAGCTAGTCCCTGGCGGATCCGAACACAGCTTTGGTATTCATGTGGCGAAATTAGCTGGAATGCCGACCAAACTCATTGCGCGCGCCAATGAGATTTTAAAGCGATTGGAACAAGAAAGAACCGGCGGCGAGCAAATCAAAGACAGTATGAGAAAAATACAGAAACAGGCTTATCAATTGCAGATGTTTGCCATTGATGACCCTGTGCTGGAGAAAATTCGAGATATGCTGAACAATTTAGATGTGAATACATTGACCCCGGTTGAGGCCTTGATGAAGTTGGATGAAATCCAGCGCTTATTGAAAAATTAATCCGTTATGGCTGCTGCCAACCATCTTTTCCAGTTTAAACAATTTTATATAGACCAGACGGACTGCCCCATGCGTATCAATACCGATGGTGTTTTGTTGGGTGCGCTGGCTAGCCATGACCAGGCGAGCAGCATTCTCGATGTGGGTACGGGTACCGGTGTGATTGCATTGATGTTGGCACAGCGGTATACAGAGGCAAAGATTTGGGGAGTGGAAATCGACGCTTCCGCCGCCCAGCGAGCGGCCGATAATTTTGTGCACTCCCCATTTTTCGATCGGCTTTCCTGTGTGCATCAAGATGTCTTGAGTTGGGACACGGATTTATTGTTCGATCTTATTGTCAGTAATCCACCTTTTTTCTTGAACGCGCTAAAAAATCCAGATCAACGCCGAGGGGTAGCGAAACATGCGAATGATGAACTTTTCGATGGTCTATTGTTTTTTAGCCAAGCACATTTGAGACCTCAAGGGAAGTTACAGCTGATTATACCGTTCGATTTGGCCGAATGGTTAACGAAAAAAGCGTTAGCATACGGCCTTTTTTGCGTGGGGCGTGTAGATGTACAATCCTTTAATACGAGTTCAGCCATTCGTTCTATACTCAGTTTTTCAAATAACGCAACTGCTGAGGACCGGACAAAGCTGATCATTTATCGAGATAAAGGAGAGCATTCTGAGGATTATAAGAAAATTTTGTCACCTTATTTTTTAGCTTTTTAATGAAAATAGGACTGTTATCGGACACACATTCCTTCTTAGATAAGGCGGTATTCCACCACTTTGATGCATGTGATGAGATTTGGCACGCCGGTGATTTCGGGTCGTTAGATGTGATCGAGGAATTGGCCGCATTTAAACCGCTAAAGGGGGTGTACGGAAATATCGATGCGCCCATAATTCAACGGGAATTCCCCGAACACTTGCGTTTTCATTGTGAGAAGGTGGACGTCTGGATGACACATATAGGGGGATATCCAGGGCGATATAGCCCTTCGGTAAAAGATGCCATTCGGAAAAACCCGCCGAAATTATTCATTTCGGGCCACTCGCATATTTTGAAGGTAAAGTATGATGAACAGCTGCGGTTGCTTCATTTAAACCCAGGGGCGGCGGGGAAACAAGGTTGGCATACGGTCCGAACCTTAATGCGATTCGAGATTAAGGCAAATCGTATTGAGAATTTAGAGGTGATTGAATTGGCTGGGAGATCATAAGCTATCTCGGACTTCCAGTAAAAACTTTTTTAAATTCTCTAAAGAATCAATGATACGCTGATTCTCACGGGCTTCGTTCTTGTTGTTTTTTAAGAAATCTCTAGCACCTTGTAACGTGTAGCCTTTGTCTTTGACCAAATTAAATATCACTTTGAGGTTTGCGATATCATTTTGCGTAAAAAGGCGATTTCCTTTTTTGTTTTTTTTTGGTTGTAATATGTCAAACTCACGCTCGTAGAAACGGATTTGGGATGCGTTTACATCAAACATTTCGGTGACCTCTCCCATTGTATAATACAATTTGTTTATTTCGCGTTCTTTGTACGGCATGTGCATCGAGCTTTGTTGTCTATAACAAATATACAATCTAACTTTGATATTAAAAAAGCTCGACAAGGTGAGTGAGATCGGAGCAGTTTTATAAATTTAATAAGCCAATGAGGGGTGTAATTATCGTTAGTAAATTTTGGACTCGCTTTTTTTCCTTCGGGCATGCCCGAGCCATTACCCTATTTCCATTCGTTTTTATACGCTCCCACAACGATCGGCTTGACCCTTTGTTGGTAAACCATGAGCGTATTCATCTTCAGCAAGCGATAGAAACACTAGTGATACCATTTTATCTTTTCTATACGGTAGAATTCCTGATTCGTTTCCTTCAATATCGAGACTTCAATCGTGCCTATAGATCCATCTCTTTTGAGAAGGAAGCTTACCAAAACCAGGGTGACCTAGACTATTTGACCCGACGGACGTTTTGGGCATTTACACTCTTTTTAAGAAGTTAGAGGCTTAATCGTCGGATAAAGGCCAATGGTCGGTTCGAAAGGGGGAGACCGGAAGATCCCGCTCGTTAAAAAGATTCGGCATAGCGGTTTCTGTGAAACCAAATCGTACCGCTTGCGGCTGCGGTACGTCGTCCGCCCAAACGATCAATTTCTGACCTTTTATTTTTCCCTGAGCGGGTCTAAATTCTCGATCGGTTCCTGCTATAAATAAATCGGTGATTTCACCCTCCGCTTTCAGATTCCCATCAAGGTGCATAAAGGAAATCTCGATGGTATGCCCGTTAATTTCATGGGATTGGTATAGCGGCGACCGATAGTCCCTAATTTCATGGCCATAGAGGTCGACTAAAGCAAAGTCGGCTAACCGGTTGGCCACGGCTTGTTTCTTCGTAGGGTGAATGTCATTGATATTATCAACCAAGTCCGTAATAACAGCCATATTGGTGCTCGAGAGTTCGCTAGCCGTTTTTGCTTGTTGTTCCCGCAATAGGGCCGCTAGGGGTTGCTCGTTATTGTATTGGAACGGAGCGATTTGAACGAAGTAAAATGGGAAGTCAGTATTCCAGGCCGCCCGCCAACTCGACACCATGGTTCTCATCAGTTTGTCATAACCATCCCAAGTCCCTACGTTGCTCTCGCCTTGATACCAAAACACCGCACTCAGGTTGTAGCCGACCAGCGGGTAAATCATGCTGTTCCAGGTTACACCGGCTTGGTGTGGGCGATAGGGGTTCTCCAGTTGCATTTCAGCGCGCTCCTTCAGAAACGGATCGTGATCAATGAGATGCGCGGGCGTCCATACTTCTGCCGGGGTTCCTCCCCAGCTGCTATTGATGACACCGATAGGAATGCCTTCATTCTGATTTATTTTTTTAGCGATAAAATATCCAATAGCTGAGAAGGGCTTTAATGTCTCGGCACTGAGCACAGCCCATGAATCGGGCACTTGGCTTTGGGGATGCTGATCGGTGTATCGAGTCATTTGTAAG
The DNA here is from genome assembly GCA_019115805.1 of Candidatus Sphingobacterium stercorigallinarum. Taxonomy (GTDB): domain Bacteria; phylum Bacteroidota; class Bacteroidia; order Sphingobacteriales; family Sphingobacteriaceae; genus Sphingobacterium; species Sphingobacterium stercorigallinarum. The sequence goes on along the minus strand of DXCW01000061.1, from coordinate 21,709 downwards.
AGGCGGATATTTGGGTTGTTTGCATACGGCAGTTCATCCAATATTTCTTGTAGATTTTGATTCCCGCCCCATTCCATATTGGATTGCCCAGAACAAAGAAAAACATCTCCAAGTAAAATGTCATTCAATATGATGGATTGATCATTTGACAGGATTTGGAGCTCATGCGGTCCCCCCGCGGGTCCTTTAGGGAGTTTAAGTTTCCACTGACCGTTTCCATTGACAGCAGTGGAGACGGTATCGGTAAACCACGTGCCTATTAGTTTGACGGTCGATCCGGCATTCCCCCAACCCCATACGCTAAGAGGGGTTTCCCGCTGTAAAACCATATGATCAGAGAAGAAGCTTGGAAGGCGTAGCTGTGCAATACACGTGGTTTGTTGTCCTAAGAATAGGATTAATGCAATGCAAAATAATTTTATTCTCATCGTTAGGTATGTCAGTTAGGTTTACAGCAAATTACAAAAAAGAATTAAAAAGATTCCGATAATCTTGATATATCATCGCAAAAAAAGGAGAAACCATCAATGGCTTCTCCTTTTGTCACTCGGATATATACTTTATGTGTTAGCTAACGTGTTGCAAAAATGTCGAAACCTTTTCTTTGAGCTTCCTACGATCTACAATAAAATCTAGGAAACCGTGTTCCAGTACAAATTCAGAGGTTTGAAAACCTTTTGGAAGGTCTTTTTTAATCGTTTCTTTGATGACACGTGGACCTGCAAATCCGATTAACGCGCCGGGTTCTGCAATGTTAATATCGCCTAACATCGCAAATGAAGCGGTTACCCCTCCAGTTGTAGGATCGGTTAACAAACAAATGTAGGGTAATTTAGCTTGGGATAGCAAGGCCAATTTTGCTGAAGTTTTAGCCATTTGCATCAAGGAAAAAGCAGCTTCCATCATGCGGGCACCTCCAGATTTGGAAATCAGCATAAACGGCAATTTATGCGCAATGCAATAGTCGATGGAACGCGCGATTTTCTCACCAACCACCGATCCCATCGATCCGCCAATGAAGGAGAAATCCATGCATGCGATTACAATTTCTTGTCCATCTAACTTCCCAACTCCGGATCGGAGCGCATCCTTCAATCCTGTTTTAGCCTGGCTGTCCGTCAGACGCTGCGTATAGGGTTTGCTGTCTACGAAGCCCAGGGGATCACCTGCAGTCAGATTTGGGAAAAGCTCTGTATACTCGTTATCGTCGAATAATATTGAGAAGTAAGCAGTAGAACCAATACGTATATGGTAATCACAGTACTGACAAACGTATTTATTCTCAACCTGTTCTACGTTCAAAAGCGGCTTTTTACAATTCGGACACTTGTTCCACATTCCATCTGGCGCCTCTTTCTTGTGTGCTGTTGCAGTTTGAATACCTGCCTTATTTCTTTTAAACCAACTCATAGACTCGTTAAATTCGGTTTACAAATAAACGAAAAATATCTTAGTATGCGTGAGGTGAAATCAAATTGGAAAAAGGGAGGTGGTGGCTAATAAAAAATGGGTAAGCTACCTCTATCGCACCGCTCAACCAAATACCCTTGCTTTGTTCCCAACCTGGGGGAGTCAATGGGAGCTGGTCGTAGAGGACTTACCCACGGCAAAAGTAACAAAATTTCGGATGATAACGAAAGAAAAATTGCTCGGCGATCTAGGTCGCTGAGACACAGTGGGAAATAGTGTGGGGGGAGCGCTTCGCGCCGGATGCCCTTTACTGAAAAAGCAATGGCAGCAGTAAAAATCATTATATTTGTGGAATATAAACAGGATATACCATGCAAGAGCCGTTTGATATCACGATAGCCGGGGTGACCTATTCCGTTTTTCCCGATGAGCAGGATACGTATACTATATTTAAAGAGGGGGAAGAATATGTGCAGATCATAAAGGACACCGAGACCAATTGGTTGAAATTGAATCCCGAGACGGGGCTCCCCATGTTCGGTATGGATGAGGAAATAAACCTCATTGGTGGGGAAATTGCAAAAAGCCTCAACTAAGCGCCCGGTTACATCGGCAAGTAGAGCACATACTTGGTTTCAAAAAAGTCTTCCTGAAAATAGTCGGATATCGCGTGAAGTTCTGCCTTTACTCTAGCTTCTTTGATTTCCTCTTTTAAATCTCCGCCTTTTAGGTACAGTATTCCATTTGATACACCATTTCGGTCTTTTTTCGCAATTTTGTTTTGTACCCAAGGAATAAAGTCCCCGAGTCGGGTAACTGCCCTGGAGACGATAAAATCGTACCGCTCATCAATTTGTTCAGCCCGCATGTGATAGGCCTCTAGGTTTTGTAAACCCAGGGCGTCTGCGATCTCGCGAACTACTTTTATTTTTTTTCCAATAGAGTCCACCAAATGGAATTCCACATCAGGGAAAAGAATCGCAAGTGGTATGCCCGGGAATCCGCCCCCCGTACCCACGTCCAATATACGCGTTCCTGGTGTTAGTTTTTCGAGAAATTTGCCGATGGCTAGCGAGTGGAGTACGTGTTTTAAATAAAGACTATCCATGTCTTTCCGAGAAATCACATTTATTTTTGAGTTCCATTCTGGGTACAGGTCGCCTAAGCGAGCGAATTGCTCTTTTTGCGTGGCCGTTAATTTAGGAAAATAGGAAAAGATAAGATTTACGGTGGGATTCAAGACCATGGGAATGTATTCTAGTGATTACCAAGAAATGTGTTTTTTTTGCCGATTAAATAAACCATTGAAGCAAATATAAAAGTAATAATACAGGTCCAAAATAGGTAACCAAGCCAATAGATCGGCCACTTTTAATTTGTTAAATATCGGTCGGTAAATGAGAAACTGCGCGAGCAAGCGGACCAGGTATGCGGCCACTACGAAATACCAGTATGCGGGGGCCAAGCACAGCGAAACAAGAATCATGAGGTAGAAGCATACCGCTGAGCATAATTGTAGTCCCAACATGGCCTGATGGCGACCTTTGTACAAGGTGGAGGCTCCTGAATGCCGCGCTTTTTGCTTATAATAACTTGCCCAGCTTTCTTTGGGCTCTGAATAGACATGGGCATCAGGGTGGATGGCGATTTGTACATTCTTTTTGTTGGCATGTTGGTTGACAAATAAATCGTCGTCGCCAGAACGGATATGCATGTGATCGGTAAATCCCCGCCCTTGAAAAAACAGGGATTTCGCATAGGCTAAGTTTCTACCTACGCCCATATAGCTGTTCTTTTTTAATGCATAAGCTAAATAGCTCATTGCGGTGTGTGTAGTTTCGAATCGGATAAGCCGATTCAACGCACCGGGTTTTTTAAAATAAGGAGAGTATCCCAAAACGATCTCTTTTTCTGGGCCAAAAGATCCTGCCATTTCCCTAAGCCAATTTCTGCTAATCGGTGCGCAATCTGCATCGGTTAATACCAAGTAGGGATGACGGGCTCCTTTAATGCCCATCGTTAGTGCAAATTTCTTCGAATGTTTGAGTTGTATATGTTCTTTGATTTCAATAACACGTAGGTGGTGGTGCTGTTGGGTGAGTTCCCGTAAGACCCACTTGGTGTCGTCGTGAGAGCAGTCGTCCACCACGATGACCTCAAAATCAGGATAATCTTGCTGCAGAATTAAGGGTAAATATTTACGAATGTTGTCTTCCTCATTATGTGCGCAAATGATGACCGATAAAGCGGGGCTCTGATCGCTCGCTTGGTGCGAGCGAACCTTGTGCACTGCGAGCTTCCCGTAAACCACTAGGATGAAGTAAAGTTGGACCAATGCCATCAGTAAAAGTGCGCCCAAAGGAATCAGCGCTAAATTTAACTCGTAGAAGAATTCTATACCCATAGATGTGATCGCCAAAGATACGGCTTCCATTATAAAAAGGCAGAGAATTGTTAATAAATGCGAATTTATTGGACGATTTGGGTTTGGGTGAGAATTTTGTGCTATTTTTGGACTCGATTAGGAGTAATATGCAGTTTAAGCTTCAAGCACAAGACCCACTTTCAAAGGCGCGAGCAGGAGAGCTCACAACCGCGCACGGAGTAATTCAAACGCCAATTTTCATGCCGGTTGGTACCGCGGGTACCGTGAAAGCCGTTCATCAACAGGAGCTTATCGATGATATTCAGGCTCAGATTATTCTTGGTAATACGTATCATCTGTATTTAAGACCCGGACTGGACGTGTTAAAAGCCGCTGGTGGCTTGCACCGATTTATACATTGGGACAGGCCTATTTTGACGGACTCAGGAGGCTATCAAGTGTATTCGTTAACGGAGGTTCGAAAAATCAAGGAAGAAGGGGTTACATTTCGTTCCCATATTGATGGCTCAAAGCATCTGTTTACGCCCGAAAACGTCATGGACACCCAGCGCGTGATTGGTGCTGATATTATCATGGCATTTGATGAGTGCACACCTTATCCTTGTGATTATAGCTATGCTAGAAAATCAATGGAGATGACACATAGGTGGTTGAAGCGCTGCTGTGACCGGTTCGATTCCACGGAGCCTTTATACGGTTATGAACAATCCTTGTTCCCGATAGTGCAAGGATCGGTGTATAAAGACCTGCGTGAACAATCAGCTGAAAAGATTGCTTCTTTTGAGCGAGAGGGAAATGCCATTGGAGGCCTGTCGGTCGGTGAACCAGCGGAAGAAATGTATGCAATGACTGAGGTGGTTACTCGAATCCTGCCCGAAAACAAACCGCGCTATCTGATGGGGGTGGGGACTCCCGTAAACATTTTAGAAAACATCGCCTTAGGTATCGATATGTTTGATTGTGTGATGCCTACTCGTAATGCCAGGAATGGAATGCTGTTTACACGGAATGGGATCATCAATATAAAAAATGAGAAATGGAAAGATGATTTTTCGCCGATTGAAGCGGAAAGCGATCTCTTTGTTGACCGTTTTCACAGTAAGGCCTATCTCCGGCATTTAATCCGATCTCAAGAAATATTAGGAGCGCAAATTGCTTCTTTACATAATTTACATTTCTATTTGTGGCTGGTCGGACAAGCGCGAGAGAAAATCATGGAAGGAACGTTTTACCAATGGAAAGAAAGTATGGTTCCGATTTTGGGTCAACGTTTATAACGCACGAGCTTAAGTATGAAGATTATCGACAAATATATCATTCAAAAGTATCTCTCAACGTTTGTTTTTACCGTTGCGATTTTTTGTGTGGTCATTGTGATCTTCGATATTTCGGAAAAAATTGATGACTTCAATAAACACAATGCCTCCATGTCCCAGGTGTTTACGGAGTATTATGCGTTGGGAAGTTTGCCTTTTTTTATCAACATGCTCACGCCGTTGTTCAATTTTATAGCGGTTATCTTCTTTACCTCTAAGATGGCGGATCAAACAGAGATCGTACCGATTCTAAGTGGGGGGATGAGTTTTTATAGGATGTTGCGTCCTTATATGTTTTGCGCAGGGTTGATTTTTGCGATGACGTTAATCTCGAATGTGTATATCATTCCCTATACCAATAAGATAAAGGTGAATTTCGAGAACGTGTATGTCAAGCCGCATCGGGTGAGTACCACCTCTTCATCCATTCATATGCAAGTAGATTCCAATACTTATGTGTATATGGGATCCTTTGATACGAAAACGAAAGTTGGGTATAACTTTACGTTGGAGAAGTTTCAGGAAGATGTTATGACCGAAAAATTAATGGCTGAACGCATTACCTGGGATTCGGTCGCAAATAAATGGAGTTTGCATGTCTACTCCAATCGTTTGATTGACGGCTTGGATGAAGAGATGTTGAAAGGGGAAAAACGAGATACCACGTTGGACATGCGCCCCCAGGATTTCGAGTCTTATGAGAACGTTTTCACGACGATGGATCAAGAGGAGCTCAATGACCGTATCAGCAAGGAGGCTGTTCGGGGAACGGGAATGATGAACGAATTACTTTTGGAAAAATACAAGCGGATTATAAACCCGTTTTCGGCCTTTATTCTCACTTTAATTGGCGTTTCGCTTTCATCGAAGAAGGTTCGCGGAGGTATTGGTCTAAGTTTAGGCTTAGGTATCGCCTTAAGCTGTATATATATTGTGCTGGAACGTTTCTCAAGTATGTTCTCTATCAAGGGCGGCTTGGACCCTTTGATCTCGGTATTGATACCGAATGTGATTTTTCTAATATTGAGTATTTATCTACTCAGGAAGGCGCCTAAATAAAAACGACCCCACGGAGCCAGCTTACTTCAATTCTTTGTTTTCCGACGGCTTATGCTATGTTAATAAGCAGTTACAAACGTCTTTCTATGCAATCGATTGTTCGTTTTACGCAATCGGTTTCGTTTGTTAAATCTTTGTAAACTCTTTTGATATTTTCTTATTTCCACATGGCTAAATTGTGATTGCACAGTCAGCTTAGATTAATTTTAGAGAGTAATTTATGATAAAGAGAATGACTAACCGAGCTTGTCTTCCATTGGCCCTGACCTTTGGTGTGCTACTGGCTGGTGGTGTGCCTGAAAATGTGCATGCTGAGAACAACGTAGGTAGGGCGATCAACCTGAACCTAGTACAAGAGGAGGTGAAGGGGACAGTGACTTCATCAGAGGGACCGATACCGTCTGTAACCATAACGGTAAAAGGTGATCCGAGTCGCGCGACGACGACCAATGCAAATGGAGAATTTCAATTGTCAGCTTCCGAGGGAGAAACCTTGGTGTTTTCAGCGATCGGTTACCAGGGGCGCGAAGTTGTTGTCTCTGGCACAACGTTACAGGTACTATTGACTTCTACGGAGGAGCTCATCGATGAAGTGGTGGTTACGGGCTATGCAACGCAAAAGAAGGGAGAGATTAGTGCCTCTATTTCGACTATAGATCAAGAGGCATTAAAAGACACGAAATCTCCCAATATATCGAATTTACTACAGGGGAAAGTGGCTGGTGTGGACGTGTCTTCGGGTTCAGGCGAACCGGGAGCAGGAGCGACGATTCGGATCAGAGGACGGAACTCCATTTCATCCAATACCGCACCGCTTTGGGTGGTGGATGGCGTTATTGCCCACGGTACGCCTAACATCAATCCCAATGACATTGAGACTATTTCCGTGTTAAAAGATGCTGCGGCAACGACGCAATATGGTTCGCGAGGAACGAATGGCGTGGTCGTTGTGACCACAAAAAGTGCAGCGCGTGCGGGTGAGGGTGTGTTCTCGGTTAATCTGTCTTCGGGTACCAGTCGCTTCAACCAAGGGAATGTGGAATTGATGAATTCGGCGGAACTTTGGGACTTGTATCAGTCTTTCCAGAATCAAGATGCTATTCCGCCTAGTGTGACTAGTGAGGTTTTGAATAACGACTATAATTGGTTAGATAACGGTACTCAAGCTGGCTGGTTACAAGATTTTTCGGCCAGCTATATGGGACGCACCGAGAAAACATCGATTTTTTCCAGTGTCAATTATTACGATGAGGAGGGATCCATTAAGGGATACGATTACAACCGGCTTTCGGCCCGTTTAAATGTTGATCATAAACTGACCGATAGACTGACGTTTAAACCTAAAATCAATGCGACATATACCTCAACCGACTCTAGATCGCACGGGTTGTATAACATGATGTTGTACATGCCTTGGGATACGCCATATAAGCAGGACGGCTCCTTGAAGAACCCTCAGTTAGAGGGAACCTCTGGAGAGTACGACTGGTTTGGTAGAGACGGGCACAACTACCTGTACGATTTACAATATAATTACTCGAAGGGTCACGTTTTCGATATACAATCGAATCTGGATTTCTCCTATGAAATTTCCGATCGTTTCACTTTTGAGTCAATGAATAATCTAGCGTATTACAACAACGTATCGATGTCATATACCGATCCGCTATCCAATTCGGGTCGGAGTAGTAAGGGGTCGATCTATCAGTTCTCCGATAAGCGAATTGTACGATTCTTCAACCAGATGTTGAAGTACAATGAAACATTCGGAAAACATACAGTATCGGCTTTAGCGGGTTACGAGTATTCCGATTACACGTATCAAAGTTTGCATTTGACCGGTAAAGGGATTGCCCCAGGATCGGAGATCGTCGGCAATGCGGCTGAGGTGTTAGCAAAAGGAGGGACCAAAAATGATTACGCATTCCAATCGGGAATCGTGCAAGCGAACTACGGCTATGATGGACGGTACAATGCACAAGTGTCCTACCGTTTGGACGGGTCTTCTCGTTTCGGTTTAGATTCCCAGTACGGTAGCTTTTATGCGATCAGTGGCGCATGGAACGTTCATAACGAAGCGTTTTTCAACTCTTCTTTAATCAATACCCTACGCATGCGAGCTTCATTTGGAACGGTAGGAAACGTACCCAGTAATTTTTATGCGTCGTTTTCAACTTATGGTTTGAATGCGCAATACAACGGCGAGCCTGCAGCCATATTGGGGCAGTACCAAAACTCGATGGTGAGCTGGGAGCGTGCTAAAGACGCCAATCTGGGTTTTGAATTGGGCTTGATGAATCGCTTCAATGTAACGTTAGACCTCTATAATAAAAACGTGGATGGCTTATTGTATTATGTGCAATTTCCTTCGACAGCAGGTTGGTCAGGTTACTGGATGAATATCGGTGGTATTCGCAACAGAGGTGTAGAGCTTGCATTGAGTGGCGATGTCATTCGGAACGATGCGGTGACCTGGAATCTAGGTGTGAATGTAGCGCATAACCAAAACCGTATTTTAGAACTGAAGGACGGTATCGATATTCCCAAAAATGATCTGAAGCGCTTTTCGGAAGGGCGAGATATTGATTCCTGGTATATGAGAAAATGGGCGGGAGTGGATCCGGAGAATGGTGCGCCTTTGTGGGAAGTAGTGGATTCAGAGTCAGGTGAAATCAGTACGACTTCGGACTACAATGCAGCCTCTCTACAATTTGTGGGTACGGCTTCGCCGAAATGGCAAGGAGGTTTGTCTTCTTTTGTATCTTATAAAGGGTTCACATTGAATGCGACGGCTGCGTTTATTACTGGAGCCACGACTTTCAATGCTGCACGTCAATACTTTGACTCGGATGGGGCATATCCTACGTATAATCAAATAGTGCTACGGGATGACTGGTCACGTTGGAGTCCAGAAAATCCCAATGCTACGCATCCAGCCACAGCATATAATAACAACAGCGGTTCGAACAAAATTTCTTCTCGTTATCTGGAAAACGCGTCGTTTTTCAGATTGCGCAACGTGACGCTAGGTTATAATTTCTCCGATGTGATTTCCAACCGATTGAAGTTAAAAGGGTTAGGGGTGTTTTTGTCGGCCGATAACTTGTGGACGGCAACCAAATTTACTGGTTTTGATCCAGAGAGTGCAATTGTCGGGAATGATGATGCGCCGGATAAAACTGCAGGGGATGCCACAGCTCAGTATCCAGCACCAAAGCGTGTTATTTTTGGCTTGAATGTAACCTTTTAAATGATGAATAGAATGAAAAAACTATATATATATACGGCAGTCGTTGCCTTGTTATCGAGTTCGTGTTCGCTGGATAAAGCACCTTACGACTCGCTGACGAATGAGTCGATTGACAATACAGAGGGTGCATTGGATGCCCTGAATAACGGTAATTACCATACCTTAAAAGGCTGGGTGGAGAACTGGCATCGGATCACGGAATATCCAGGAGATAACGTATCCTTATCGGGTACCACTACGGATAATTTTTTCCATAATTACAACTATCAGCGCATTGTTAGCAACAACCGGGTGAATTCCTACTGGTCGAACTCCTACAAAATTATTGCCGGGACCAACCATTTGTTGGCACGGCTTACCGAAGGAGAAAGCGAAGAGTCGGATCAAGTCATCGCCGAAAACCTGTACTTACGCAGCTTGATGTATTTTTATCTGACGAATGTCTTCGGCCGGCCGTATGACGGGAATGCGCAAAGCAATTTGTCGGTCCCTCTTAAGTTGGTGGACGATCCTTTTGAGAACCTGCCGCGGAATACGGTAAAGGAAGTATATGACCAGATCGAACAGGATTTGTTGAAGGCCGAAGGGCTGTTTACAGACTATAAGGGGAGCATCTACGGTAGTGTATATTCCACGCAAGCACTGTTGTCTCGTTTATATCTGTATAAGGGCGATAATCAAAAAGCAATTGAATATGCCAATAAACTCATCGAGTCGGGCCAGTTCTCTTTGCTGTCCACTGCTAATTATCGGCAGTTATCGACTGCCGCACCGGAGAGTAATTCGGAGAATATTTTTGCGATTAAATTTGTGAAGGATGTCGATTATCCGGATAACGGATGGTACACCATTGGTTCGTTGTATGCGATGATTGACGGCGCTGGTTGGGGTGAAATGTATGCATCGCGGCCGTATTTGGAGTTGGTCCGTAAATATCCAGAAGACGTACGGTATCAGATGATTCAGCCTGTGGTGGCGGACGCTTCAGAACTCCATGCGTACTATGTCAACGATAAGCATCAGTATGCAAGTGTGGTGGTCAAGCAGAACGGAACGGATTATACGTACTCAGAAGGCGGAAGCACCAAGAAATTAATTAAAGAATCGAATGGTGCGGGATCGTATCAGTACTACATCGATATCGCGGGTCAGCGTCGGACGGTACTCATCGATAAGAAGCTGGATAATCGCTACGGATATTTAAAGTATTATATTCTGAAGTGTTCAGGTCAAGAAGGTCAGGCTCATCTTTGGTCGCCAATCATTTCTAGATTATCTGAGATTTATCTGATTCGAGCGGAAGCCAACGCTAAATTGGGCAATACCGCGGCGGCGTTAGAGGACGTGAACGTCCTTCGTAAGCGTGCGGGGATCCCAGATGCTGGTCTTTGGACAACCGGGGATTTGGGTGAGAAATCTGCACTGGACGTAGTGTTAGAGGAACGGCAATTGGAGCTGGCTTGGGAAGGACATAGAAAGTTTGATGTGTTCCGTAATGGTAAAACATTGGATCGCAACTATCCAGGTACGCACATAGCGAATTCAAATTCCTTTTTGACGGTAGATCCGAATGCCAAGGAAGTCATTGAATTCATTCCAGAGCAGCAAATCGTCTTGTCGGAAGGGGTACTTAAACAAAACCCATAACATCCTAGAACTGATGCTTTTTGAAAAGTGAGGCAGCCTACAAGTAGTGTAGCCTCACTTTTTTCTATTTCCACCGGTCTGCTGCGAGGCTCCCCAATCCATTCCGATAGAAAACATCATGCGATAGGGAGCCTTTCTTTGCTTAACCATCTTTAGATCTCTGTTTTTTGCTTAACTTTGTGCCTCTGCAAGAAGAGTGAAGGTTTCGTAAAGCCGTTGCCGGGAGGCGACATTAATTTGAGATATGGCAAATATAGTAGCAATAGTAGGTCGGCCCAATGTGGGAAAATCGACGTTATACAACCGCTTGACTGAAAGCAGGAAAGCAATCGTTGATGACTTCAGTGGTGTAACCCGAGATCGGCACTACGGCCAATCGGAATGGATTGGCAAAAAATTTACCGTGATCGATACGGGAGGTTTTGTCCAAGGCTCAGACGATGTTTTTGAATCGGCCATTCGCGATCAAGTTCTTATCGCGATAGACGAGGCGTCCGTTATTTTATTTGTCGTTGACGTATCTACCGGTATTACCGACCTAGACGATCAAATTGCCAAGGTGTTGCGCCGTAGTAAAAAACCGGTGTATGTGGTGGCCAATAAAGTAGATAGTGCAAAGCAAGTTCACGACTCTGCGGAGTTTTACGCTCTTGGTCTAGGCGATATTTACAACATTTCCTCGATGACCGGTTCGGGGACGGGCGAGCTGTTGGACGATGTAGTTTCTCATTTTCAGGAAGAAGAGGAGGAAGAGTCAACACTACCGAAATTTACAATCGTCGGTCGACCCAACGTAGGGAAATCCTCATTAACCAACGCGTTGTTGGGTGAAGAGCGGAATATTGTGACGCCGATTGCCGGAACAACACGCGATGCCATACGGATTCATTATAACCAGTTTGGTAATGAATTCCTATTGGTAGACACCGCTGGCCTCCGTCGGAAATCGAAAGTAAGTGAAGACATAGAGTTTTATTCCGTGATGCGTACTATTAAGGCGCTGGAGGACTCTGACGTCGTGATTCTAATGATCGATGCGCAGGATGGAATAGAAGCTCAGGACATCAATATTTTTCACCTTGCCGAGAAAAATAAAAAAGGTGTTGTGATTTTAGTGAATAAATGGGATACGGTAGAAAAGGATCATAAGACGGCCAAAATATTCGAGCAGGACATAAGAGAACGGATTGCACCGTTTACTGATGTGCCTATTATATTTACTTCGGTGACCGAGAAGCAACGTATTTTTAAAGCGGTAGAAGCGGCCATGAAAGTCTATCATAACAAGACTAAAAAAATCGCGACTTCTAAGCTCAACGATGTGATGTTGGAAATCATTTCCAACTATCCGCCACCAGCAACGAAAGGAAAACACATCAAGATCAAATACGCAACACAACTGCCTGGTCGATCGCCCATGTTTGCTTTTTTCTGTAACTTACCGCAGTATATCAAAGACCCCTATAGACGATTCGTAGAGAATAAACTGAGAGAAAACTTTGATTTCACGGGTGTGCCTATTCAAATATTTTTTAGACAGAAATAATCGGTTTACGTAATTTATGGAGCATAATCTGGTATTGTATAATACGTTAACACGTAAAAAAGAAAAGTTTGATCCTATCTATCCTGGGCGCGTTGGCATGTATGTCTGTGGACCGACCGTGTATAGCGATGTGCACTTAGGTAATTGTCGAACTTTTGTATCTTTTGATCTGATCTTTCGCTATTTGCTGCATTTGGGCTATAAGGTCCGTTATGTTCGTAATATCACTGATGCGGGACATCTTGAGGGTGACAACGATGAAGGCGACGATAAGTTCTCTAAAAAGGCGAAACTCGAGCAGCTTGAGCCCATGGAGATCGTGCAGAAATATACCATAGGGTTCCACGACGTCTTGCGCATGTTCAATACGATACCTCCGAGTATAGAACCAACGGCTACTGGACATATTTCTGAACAAATAGAAATGATTCAACAAATCATTGATAATGGCTATGCTTACGAAGTAAACGGTTCAGTTTATTTCGATGTGGAGAAATATATCGAAGCGCACAATTATACCATACTGACCAACCGAAATTTGGACGATCTACTGAATAATACCCGTGAGCTGGGAGGACAGGATGAAAAACGCGGTCGTTTAGATTTTGCATTATGGATAAAGGCGAAGCCGGAACACATCATGCGCTGGCCATCACCTTGGAGTGTCGGATTCCCGGGTTGGCACATAGAATGTTCTGCGATGAGCCGTAAATATTTAGGTGACCAATTTGATATTCATGGTGGGGGAATGGATTTAGCGGCGACTCATCATACCAATGAGATTGCTCAATCGGAGGCATGCAATCATACCACACCTGCAAAGTATTGGATGCACACCAATATGTTAACCGTAAATGGTGCGAGAATGTCGAAATCGGCAGGTAACGGTTTCCTTCCACTCGAATTGTTCTCCGGCGATCACTCCTTATTAACGCGGGGGTATTCTCCAATGTCCGTTCGCTTTTTTATGTTGCAAGCGCACTACCGTAGCACACTTGATTTTTCTAATGAGGCGTTAGACGCTGCTGATAAAGGATATAAGCGATTAATGACTGCCGTATCGTTATTGGACAAAGTAGAGCCGAGTAAAAAGTCCGATTTTGGAGGGATTGAGCAATTGCGCAAGCGGAGCTACGCCGCCATGGATGATGACTTTAATAGCCCTGTTTTGATTGCCGAACTTTTCGAAGCGGTTCGTTTGATTAACTCAATCTATGACGGGAAAACCAGCATTAGCTCCGATGATCTGATCGCTTTTAGAAGCTTTATGCATGAATTTGTGTTTGATATTTTAGGTCTGAAGAACGATTTGGGAGGCAGTTCAGACGACACCGATTCGCTCATGCAGCTGATTATTGATTTGCGTAATGAAGCGAAGAAAAACAAAGATTTTGTGACCTCCGATAGCATTCGCGAGCAGTTAACTGCCATCGGCATCCAATTGAAGGATAGTAAGGACGGTACACTTTGGAATAAGATTTGATTGCTAAGGTAAAAAATCAAAAAATGAGATATAAAAGAGGGCTTTTTCTAATACTGAGTGTGGTTTTCAGTTGCTCCGCGTTGGCGCAATTGCCGTCCAAAGTTGGCGGACTGATTTCAGTGGATAAGACGGCAGCAAACCTCTCCAAATCTGAAGGTCCTTATGCGGGTCTGAAGTATATGACCGACAAAGAAACAACCTTTTTAGTGCCCTCGCCTGTTAATGCCAGTGATTATTTGGAAAACCGGCCAAATCTACCGGATCGATTGACCTGGAATCCCAACTTCGCACTTGTAGCCAGAAGTTTGGATTGGGGAGTTACCTCCGGACCCATAGAGTTTCAGAAAATGGGCGCCATAAAACGTTATGGACAGTATTTGATTATCTGGCGTCGCGATCGAAAAGGGAATTGGAAGGCACATTTGCGTGCCGAAGTGGAAAATTATGGCAAAACAAAAGCCAGTCCTTTGGAATATTACGAGCCAGATGATAAGAATTATTTAAAGCACCGATCGGTTAAGCGTCTGGAGCAACGAGAAGAAGTGGTATTGAGTACCGACCAGTTGTTCTCTACAATTCTCAAAGCAGACACTCGAACGGGATACAGCGAGTTTTTGGCGGAGGATGCCCGGTTTTATTTTCCATGGCAGCCGGAAATGGAAGGACGTGAAAATGTGCTCGCCTTTCTTAAAAAAGAACGTATTGAGATCGACACCAAACCGACCGGCGTTGGTAGAGCGTACAGCGGTGAATTTGCATACACCTCTGGGGAAGCAACGGTTGGACTTAAAGATAAAGTAGTGAAATTTAGCTACATCCGTGTTTGGCAGTTAACAGACGACTTCCAGTGGCAAGTTATTTTAGAGATGATGTTTGAACGGTAGTGAGATTGGCGCCTTTATGCTATTATTCATGAAGGTGAAATTAAAGATTACTTTAGGCCTAAAAGTGTGTTCGCTTTTAGGCCTATTGCGTAAATGCGTATTATTTTTTCGCAGCAGATGTTGCCCGACGGAGATTGTTTGAATCCTACAGCCTATTCCTTCTTGGTACAACTTATCGAGAACGATGGCTAGAACGAAATGGGCTCTTCCACTATTCAAAGTTACGTACCGGGAAAGAAATAGATGAGTTCAGCATGAATAGCCATGCCGAAAATCCGGATGGATGGACATCTGGAGACGCAACGAATAGGGCGTTTTGCCGCAATAAAAAAACGGAAAATGGGCTTTTTGTTTATACGAGGAAGGTCTATCGTAAAGCTCGCTTTCGCCGCTGAACACGCGTAACTCCTAGCGTATAAACGGAAAAATAGGCGAGCCACTCGGCCAGTTTACGGCTGCTTTATTCTTTTGATGCCAGCTCATTGGGATCGGTCACCCACATTTGAAGCTCATCACAGATTCCGAAATCCTCTGTAATATGCACGAAGATCGATTTGGTTTTTTCTTCGAACCATTCGCTCAATTTTCTCCTGGTTTTATCTTCTTGTGCGGCTTCTTGAATTTTTGCAAAGTCTTGCTCTAAACTGGCTTTATGCGGGGGAATACGGGTCTTTAAATACGTGAATTTATAACCGACCTTTCCGGTACGTTGGTCTTGAAATTGGAAAGGATGAGAATAGTCTCCTTTCTGCAATGTGTCAATGGCCATAAAGGTTTCTTTATCCAAGATATCAACCGGGATCAATGTAGATCTAGAAGGTGATTGTGGATTGATGACCATACCGCCATTAAATTTTGTTTCGTTGTCGTCAGAATACAAGGTCGCTGCGGTAGTGAAAGCTAAGCGATTGTCAGCTACTTGTTGATAAATGGAATCAATCTTTCCTTTTAGGCGTTCCATGCTCGCCTGAGTAGGCTTGGTAGTCACCAAAACATGTCGCACATTTACTTCTTCTCCACGACGGTCTAATACTTGAAGAAAGTGAAAGCCGTACTCCGTTTCGAAAACGGGTGATATTTCCCCTTCCTTCAATCGGAATGCCATTGCCGAGAACTCCTTTACATAGTTGTCCCGCGGGGCGAAGCCCAATTCTCCCCCCTGTACAGCAGAGCCTGGATCTTCCGAGTAAAAACGAGCAACTGTACCGAAATCGGTGCCATCGATTACTTGTTGACGGTACGATTCTGCACGCGTTCTAAATACATCTTTTTCCTCTTTGGTCAGTTCCGGGAACATCACAATCTCGCCTATTTCCACTTCGGTATTGAAGCTGGGTAGGCTGTCTTGATCTAGATTTTCGAAATAACGTTTTACCTCCTGCGGCGTGACACTTACCTCTTGAATAATCGTGCTCTGAAAGCGGTCGGCTTTCATTTGCTCGGCCATAATAGGACGCATTTCTTCCTTGTACTGTAACAGGGAGCGTTTGAGAAAATTCTCTAATCGCTCTTTCCCACCGGCACGACGTACCATTTCACGCATGTTCGCATTAAGCCGATCGTCAACCTCGGATTGAGATACTTCGATCGAATCAATAGCCGCCTGTTGCGCCAAGAGTTTGGTCATAATAAGCTGCTGTAAAGCGGTGCACTTAAAATCATCAGTTGGCGTGCCGCCGTTTGCTAAATATTGAGAATATTGCATGTCGACATCCGATTGCAAAATTATACTGGAGCCCACGTTAGCCACTACTCGGTCAATAAGCCGATCTTGTGCCATACCGGTCAGGCTGCAAGTGAACAAAACAAAGAAAAGTAATTTCGACAGATATTTCATGCGGTGTCTTTCGCCTCTAATGTTAGCAACTGATGCAAAAATATTAAATAATAAACCGATTTGCGACACTTTTCTAGTAATATTACATAAATTAACGGCCGCACGATGGTATTGGTGCGAAAATACCTAAAGTTCTGTACATTTCGGAGGTTTTAACCATATTTAACAGACACGTTAAAACTCTTCACTGACTGGAGATTAGCCACGATGCATGATGGGATAAAGTCTTCCAGAATGATGAACGTGGCTTGACGTTGAATCGGGTTGCTCCTATATATTTATTACGTTATGAAAATTTATCAAGCCGGATTATTGGCCACCTTTAGCATGGCGGTTTTAGCCTGTAAACCTCCTGCTGCAACCCCCTTATATGTGGGTACCTATACCCAGGCGGATGGAAGTCACGGCATCCATTATCTTGAGTATGATTTTCAGAACGATTCTCTTCATGTGGTACAGGAATACCGTACGCCCAATCCCTCTTTTTTGGCGAAGGGAAACGGGTTTTTATTAGCCGTTAACGAATTGACCGGCGGAGAACAGCAGTTAACGTCTTTAGCGATCTCTGAAGGAGGATTATCCCCTATAAACAGCATCCCTACCAGTACCGGATCCCCCTGCCATGTATTGTTAGCAGAGGACGAGTCCTACGCGATTGTTTCCAACTACGTCGGTGGTGCGGTCGATCTTTTTTCCATTACAGGTTCCGGACAAATTTTAAGGCGGGAAGATACGCGCATCTATACGGGGTCTAGTATAGATAAGGAGCGACAGCGCGCATCGCACATACATTCCGCTTTTTTGGGCCCCGATGGATGGGTTTATGTATCGGATCTGGGTGCAGATAAAATCTACGTGCTGGAGGTCGTGCGAGACGGTGATGGCTTGTCCATCAAGGAGCGGGATACGTTAGACGTACCCGCTGGAGGAGGGCCTCGACACCTTGCGTTTCATCCCATCAAAAATGATTTTTATGCATTGATGGAGTTGAGCGGTGAGATCCATCGGTTTAGTTTGCTCGATCAACAGTGGACGTTGACAGAAACATATGATTTAAATACAGATGATTTTTCGGGTGTCAATGGCGCAGCCGATATAAAGATTTCCGCCGATGGAAAATTTCTTTATGCAACCAATCGTGGCGAGGCGAATGTCATCAGCACATTCGGCATTCAACCGGACGGTAAGTTGACCAAAAAGCAAGTGCTATCAGTAGGAGGGCAGGGGCCAAGGAATTTTAATTTTAGCCCGGATGAGCAGTTTGTTCTGATTGGCAATCAGCTAAGCGATGAAATCGTAATATTTCATCGTGATGTATCAACGGGATTACTGGAAGATAGCGGGAAAAGCATTCCGCTAGCTCAACCGGTGTGCATCATTTTCTAATTTTATTCTGTTTCTTTTTCACTGTCTGCGATTTGTTCCTCTTCGGCTAAGTTTGCGCGTTTGGGGTCGCTTTCCAGGCAATGTGTTTCTTTGTTGTACATGCCCTGAAGACGGTCAACAACTGTTCCTTTCCAAAGCGGTGTGCCGATAAAGTAAGCGGCTTTACCAATCATATGCGCCGAAATTGGGCTGGTTAGAATGAGGAAGAATATAATAGCAATAGCTTTGGTGGTCACCGATACATCATCCGGAAACATAATGGCTGCGCAGATTAAAAATAATCCAACGCCTAAGGTAGACGCTTTTACCGTTACCGACAGCCTGAGAAAGAAATCAGGCATCCGCAACACACCGATAGACGCAAATAGAATCGAGAGCGCACCTACCGTACTCAATATGGCTAATATAATGTTAATCATCTTTTTGTTTTTCAATGTAATACGAAAAAGCAATGGTGCCTAAAAAGGCAATCAGCGCTAAGATAATGGCGACATCTAACAATACCTCTTGTTCCTGTCGGATACTGTATACTGTGATGATTCCAATACCTATTGTAATGATCAGGTCCAAGGCAACAACGCGGTCTACAACAGTCGGTCCCTTAAACAGCCGTATGAATACCAGAAGGACGGATATCGTCAGAATTGGTAATATGACAAAATCAAAATAGGTTTCTAAACTCATCGTAATATTTCAAATAGGCGTCTTTCGACTCCAGTTTTAATGCTGTTTATAAAATGTTCCTCGCTTCTCAAATACATCACGTGAATATAGATTGCTTTTTTATCATCACTGACGTCAATAATCAGCGTGCCTGGTGTAAGTGAGATAAATGTCGATAACATGTTCACTTCAAAATCTGTCTGTGGGTTTACCGGATACCGTACAATACCTGGCTTAAAAAAATATTTCGGCGTGATGACATCATAGGCTACTTGGACATTGGCCTTTAATAGTTCCCATAGGAAGAAGAAGAAGAAACCAATGATTTTTGGCACCCGATAGAAATAACGACGATCATCCTCATGCCGGTTCATAATCCATAGAATGCCGAACCCCAACAGGTAACCGAAGATAAAGTCAGAGTACGAGAGCGAGCCTCGTAAGGCTACCCATATAAAGGATAGCAATAGGTTCATCAAAAAGAGTTTGATCATGGCCTAAAAGCTTTATCACCCAAAACCGTTTGAAGGTATGAGCTGGTGTCCAACAATTCATTTGTAATCCGGTCAACGACCTGGATAATGTTCTCTGCATTCAATCCGACGTATAAAGTTACCGAACAAAGAATGAGTATCGGCAGAATCAGTAAGATCTTTTTAAACGGCGCCAGGTCTTTAAATTTATCGTCTACTTCGACATCCTGTGGAGTTTTCTTCCAAAAGACTTCTGACCACATATTAGCAATCACATATAGTGTAGCTAAACTTCCCACAATCAAGGCTCCAACGAAGAAAAATTGCCGATCGAAGAAGGCACTTTGGAAAAGATATATTTTTGGCCAAAAACCTGATAAAGGAGGTATGCCCACCAATGAAAACAGGACCAATGCAATGAGCAGGGAAATCATGGGATAATGGTGGTATAAGCCCCCCAGTTTAGGCATGTTCAGTGTGCCGCGGAGTTGGCGAATAACTCCGGCAATCAAAAACATATTGGTTTTTACCAGGATATCATGTATTAAGTAAAAGATCGTACCCATCAGCGCTAATTTTGTAAACATGGCGATACCACCCAGCATGAAGCCGATATGGCAGACAATCAAATACGAGAACATACGTCTGATATTTGACTTAATCAAAGCCCCAAAACTTCCCGTTAGGATAGTCAATACCGCCATGACCATGAATAGATTTTTAGTAAACTCATCCGGAATGAAGATGAGACTAAAGACCCGCAAAATAGCATATATCCCGACTTTGGTTAACAAACCTCCAAATGTTGCAGCCACGGCGGAAGGCGGCGTATGGTATGATGAAGGTAACCAATAGTACAACGGAAAGACTGCGGATTTAATGCCGAAGCCAATCAAGAAAAATATAGAAGTAATTCCGACCAGCGACTGATTTTCAATCAGTTTAATTTTTAACGCAAGGTCTGCCATATTCAGCGATCCGGTAATCCCGTACAAAATACCTATACCTGTCAGGAAGAATGTGGATGCCAATATATTCATGGCCATATATTTGACGGCCCCTTCCAGTTGTGTTTTTCTTCCTCCCAAAGTCATCAATACGAAAGAGGAGATGATGACGACTTCAAACCAGACATATAGATTGAAAATATCTCCGGTCAGAAAGGCACCATTCAAGCCCATCAATAGAAAGTGAAATATCGGAAAATACCCATACAGCATACGCTGTCGGCTTATTCCTGTAGAAGAGAATATCGCGACGGCGAAGCCTGCAATCGAGGTTAAGAGCACCATAGTAGCACTTAGCATATCGGCGACGAAGACAATGCCAAATGGCGACTCCCAATTCGACGCGTTTAAGTGTAAGGTGCCCTCTTCATATACCTTTGTAAAAAGTCGGATGGCGATGAGTAAGCCGATAAATGTTCCTCCTACACCTAGGAAACGCTGAGTAACCGTCTTTCTCCACGCGATTAATTGTACAATCGCAGTGAACAAATGAATAAATACTGGCGCTAATATATGGTTGTCGATCATATGTCTTCTTCTTCCGGTGTTGTGAGGTTGTCTAAATCATCGGTATCCACCAGAGCGTATACGCGTTTCAACAATACGATAGCAAAAGCTGTCAGTGCAAAACTGATAACGATTGCCGTCAAAATCAATGCTTGTGGAATTGGGTCAGCATAGATGTCTTGAAATATATTATGGTTGGCATCCATCACCGGAGGCTTACCTTTGGTGATATTACCAAGTAAAAATATCAGGATATTGGTTGCGTTTCCTAGAAGCATAATACCCAATAGCAGTTTAACCATGCTCCTCCGAAGGATAAGGTAGACGCCTGCTGCATATAGGAGGCCGATGACGGCAACTAGTAATAACTCCATAATTTAATCCTTTGTTAATGAGATGGTGAATAAAATCGTTAGGACCACACCTACCACCACCAGATAGACTCCTAAATCGAAAAACAGGGCTGATCCTACCGTACCAATCACTGGGAGTTCCTCTTCCCACCATAATCCAGTCATGGGCGGGAGACCGAAAAATGTAGGCAAAAATACGCTAACCGCAGAAATGCCTAGGCCGATCGGAATTAAGGATAGGGGTTTACGTTTTAAAATACGCATCGTTTCCTCCGTTCCGTTAGCAAAGCTGTGAAGAACAAAAGCAATGGAGGCAACAAGACCACCTACGAACCCACCTCCAGGATAGTAATGTCCTCGCAAAAGAAGAAAGAACGAGAACAATAGTAAAATTGGAAGCAAGTACCGCGTCGCGGTTTGTAAAATAATACTACGCATAATTCTATTCCTTTTCTGAAGATTTTAACCGTAATTTTAATAAGCTGTATACGCCTAACGCTGC
>DXCW01000009.1 GCA_019115805.1 Candidatus Sphingobacterium stercorigallinarum | reverse complement strand
GAGAACAGTATAGGTAAGCGACGCACCTTCTCTCTCCCGACAATTAAAGCGGAGCTAAGCATGTAGAAAGCGTAAATCATACTATGTTTGGACGAGGGTTCGAATCCCTCCGGCTCCACAAGTAGTTTTTTAAAACATTGAAAATCAGGTAATTGTCGGTATTTTTAAGAGTTTAGTAACGATTTAGTAACGATTTTTAAAAATGGCGAGAAGAAAAATAACCCAAGGGACAATTTACTTCTATCTAAAGCCAGAAAGCAACAAAAGCGAGTATGGCACCCTGATGTTTCGATACTCATACCAGGGGAAACCCAAGGCGATGAGCACCGGAATAAAGATGTTACCTTTCAATTGGGATGGTGAAGATAAGGAGCCCATCTATATTCCTAAACCATTAGCAAAAACATTAGCACCGGATATCAAATTCAGTAACTTCCTCACCAAGGGGCAGGTTATGGATATAGTTGCCGAACTCAATCAGATTGAATTGAGGGTGAAGGATATTGAATTAGGGCTGCGAACAATTTCCAGTCAGAATGTAATTGATAAACTCAAAAACCCAGATGAGAAGCCAGTATATTTTACGGATTTTATTGAGGAAGTTGTAGAAGGGAATCAAAGGATTCGTTTCAAAAGCTAGAAAACGCGGTTATGATATCGATGCTACCTACCTTGACTACAAATGGAAGGAAGACGACAGAGATTTACCGCTAACCGGATGGTTATCGATGAGCTCCTTTTAAAAAACAGCGAATGGGGTGCGTCGGAGCAGTGATGCCAGTGATTTTGGTCAAACTGTGGGTGGCGGTCATTTTAACTTATTCCTAATTTGTATTTAACATTATTTACAACTAACTTAGATTCAACCATTTCAAACAAACTATGAATCTGCTTTTTTTTAATGTTGGATCATTTGAGATCCTTTTTGTTCTCTTAGTCCCTATTATATTTCTGATTTCGATTATCTATCATGTAGTTAATAACAAGAACCTGACATATAATCAAAAACTACTTTGGGTAATAGTCATGTTAGTCGGCAATATATTTGGAGCTCTTATATATTGGATCTGGGGCAGAAAACCTAAAAACATCGAACATTCTTATTAACTGTTTGATAAATTTGAAGTCTTCCTATTACTGAACACCCTCGTTATAGTATCGGATACTGTTGATTCCCCAACCACCTTCTCAACATCCTCAATTATCACATCAACATCGTCAATTGTCAGCGGTGAATTTTCATGAAAATGGAATTTCCACCCGTATAGCTCCGTGCTACTACGGTGATTCTGGGCCAAATACCGGATCAATAGCGAGTTTAACATGGCTGAATTTCCGCCTATATTCCTTTGTTAGGTACTCGATAAACTGATTTGCTTTATCCTCAGTGGTGAATACATTCATTGGCCTTTCGTTTGAATCTATAACGACGAATGCCGGTATTCCGTACATTATTCTTGACATGGCTTAATAAGGTTGGTTAGGATGAAGGTATAGAATAAATCGGACAGCTCGCATCCTCCATACGAAACCACACATGCCCCAAACATGATATTGGGGCTAAGTTCAGACTGCTTTACAGCATATTTCTTATTACAACCTGCTGTGAAGAAAATTTTAAATCTGCATTTAGAGCAGCAATATGGTCCTTTTTACTTTCGGACTGGCGTCGGGGCGATTATTCAAATATATTTTGCTCGACGCACCATTAGCCTCTGCTTTTATCAGTTACACCAACTTCTTTTCCAAATAAGGCTACGACATCATTCACTTTATCCAACCCAAGTTGTTTCTACCTTGCTGTAAATCACATACGCAGCGTAATCCAGCTCCTTCTGATAAAGTCGGTTGTATAACGCCTCTTACCAGTTCTATCTCCTTACTTTCTTGATCAATTTCCACTCGTCACGGACGATTCGCCACAGCTTTAATAGGATAATGACTGGTGATGATTTTTTACGGCATAATGGTAATTCCCTGAGAGCCGGAAATCTTGTACGTGAGCAATAACTCGGACTGCAAAATTATATATCGTCCGCTTTGGAGCTAATAGGCGTTTGGAGATCGATGGGAGTCGCAGTCTTTCGTAAAACAATTTACCAATCAGTGAGCTAAATGAGACGCGGCCCTATACATTTGCTTGCACTTTGTTGTTTAATTGCGACATTAAAATACCAAGCAACACGATCGCCACGGCGACCAACTGCATTCCAACAATCGCTTCATTATTCAACATCCATCCCATTAGAATGGCGACGACAGGGTTTACATACGTATGGGTGCTGACCAGCGCCGGTGATTGAACCGTGATTAGCCAATTGAATGCAAGGTAGGCAGTTAATGAACCGAAAACGATGAGATAAATAAGTCCAGCCCAGGCTGGGAATGATATTTCCTCTAGTGAAAATCCCTTCCACTCTCCTGTCAGACTTGCAATAAGAAAGGCGAACAGTGCAGCAGCAAATAACTGAATAGTCGTGCTAAAAACCGTGAAACTGCCGGTAGATAGGTTTTTCTTACCATACAAAGTGCCGATTACCCAAAGCACAGCTGACAGAAGCGCAATGACGGTTCCTTTGAGTCGATTGGGTGCGATTACCTGGAATGAATCGTGTGGTGAATAAAAAATGAAGAAAGCGATGCCAACGAAGCCGACAATCAATCCGACGATCACATTTCGATTAGAAGAATACTGTTTCCATCGAATGCGATCTAAAATAAGAAATAACAACGGTTCGGTTGCCACCAAGACCGCGGCGTATCCACTGTTAATATATTGCTCAGCATAAACCACAAGACCGGATCCTCCTATTAACATCAGTATACCGCTTATCGACAATGTTTTGATATCTGACGGGCTCGGCAGTTTGATTTTTCTCACCAAACACCATACTAATAATAATGCCCCGGCTATGAGGTAGCGAAATCCGGAAAGTAAGAATGGCTTAAATCCGTCGAGAGCATAAATGTTGGCTAGATAAGTAGTCCCCCATACCACATAAATGGCGAAGTAAGCTAATAAAACATAGAAATAATGAAGTCGATCTGCGCTCATTTTTTTATACCGTTATAATTTGTTTTAAAGGTATTAATCTTTTTTGGAAATGTGTGCTTCTCCCAGAAAATCTGTAAATTTGGCTATGGCGGTTACAGATATTCATCAAATGACACTTTCTGGCGATATGGCCTGTCTAGATTTTGTCAATTCCGGTTTAGAGACGGATCGCATTCAAGTGGAACGATTGCATCACTACGACGATCTGTTGATATTGGCCGAACGACTAAAATTATTAACTCCAGAAGAGCTGCTGAACTTGCGGGAGATGACTGCAGGTGATCTTGATTTGGCATCAAAATATCTAAAAAAAGCGTTAAACCTGCGAGAAGCGTTATACCAAATCTTAAATGCAGTTGCGAATTCAAGACCTTCCGAGATTGATGAAAAGTACCTCTCTATTTTTAACACGTGGCGTGGAGAAGCATTAACCGCTCAAGTGTTCACCGTTAGCGATAATAGTTTGCAACTCGGATTCCCAACTCATGGTGAGTTGCTTATCCGCCCCCTTTGGCTATTTGTGCTCTCCGCTAACGAGCTTTTGGAAAAAGGCAACTTGGAATACTTAAGGAGATGTGCGGGGTGTGATTGGTTATTCTATGATAGGAGTAAGAGCCATAGGCGAAAATGGTGTGATATGCAGACTTGTGGAAGTAGTGTGAAAGCAAAGCGCTACTACCAGAGAAGAAAAGCCGGTGTGGCGTCTAATTCTCAGCAGAAAATCGTTTGAAAGGATAAAGCAATTACATAGAACTGACGGTCTTGAAGGGAATTGGTTCCCAGAAGACACGCTTATGTCAAGCCTAAATTTTCTCAGTTAGTAACCTCAATAGCTAACGAAAATTCACCTTTGCATCACTCATAAACGATGCTCAGTATTCACTTTACCGTTTGTGAAAAATGATGTGCGAACTTCGAGGTAGCTTAAGACAACATGTCGTAAGCTACCTCGAAGTTCAATGAGGTGTTTCTCCCATGTCGTTGAAAGTTTCGTTGTTTGATCTGGGGTATTGAGGGGTAATCGTGTCGTCCATAACCGCTCTCAAAAAAACGGAATGGATTTAAAGTTTAGACGCAAGCGCTCGAAAACTCGACGATTGGGACGAACGCAAGAGTGGTCTGATTGTAAATCTCTACTTCCATGTCACTCCTGAAAGAGGAGTGCACATGAAAACAAAGTATATTATATATGGTGATGACTAGGTCATTCGAATACTCATGGCTTGTTTATGGGCTTGCAAGCCTTCCAATTCCGCTAAGGTTTCTACCGTAGAGCCGATATACTGCAAACCTTCTTCAGTGATGTGCTGGAAGGTAATTTTCTTAATAAATGAATCCACCGATACGCCGGAATAAGATTTTGCATATCCCGAGGTCGGCAGCGTGTGATTTGTTCCGGATGCGTAATCTCCGGCACTTTCAGGAGTCAGGTGGCCAAGAAATACCGATCCGGCATTGACAATTCTTGGAATTAAACTTTTCCATTGATCCGACTCGATGATCAGATGCTCGGGAGCGTACAGATTCGAAAAAGCAATCGCTTCTTCTAGATCTCGGGTGATGACGGCGTACGAATTTTGGATGGCTTGTTCGGCCAGCTCCCGTCTTGGCAATAATTCCAATTGTCTTTGGATTTCTTGCAGGACTTTTTCCGTTATCAATACATTCGTGCTGACCAATATAGCCTGGCTGTCTATGCCGTGCTCTGCTTGCGCCAATAGATCAGCCGCAACATAGTCGGGGCGGGCGGTTTCATCCGCGATGACCAAAACTTCAGACGGACCCGCTGGCATATCAATGCTAACATCAGTCAATCCTTGAATCAGGCTTTTCGCTTTCGTCACAAATTGATTCCCCGGGCCAAATATTTTATTGACCTTTGGAATGGTGGAGGTACCATATGCCATGGCAGCAACTGCCTGGGCTCCGCCAATTAAATAAATGCGGTCGATCTGCAGCAGCTGCAAACAATAGGCGACGAAGCCGTTAATTTTCCCCTGGTTTTGCGGAGGAGAACACACGACAATTTCTTTGCAACCGGCAATTCTAGCCGGCACACCCAACATCAAAAGGGTGCTGGGCAAGACGGCTGACCCACCCGGAATATATAATCCTACTTTTTCGATAGGTCGGACCTCCCGCCAGCATTTCACGCCGGGCATCGTTTCCACGGTGCGCTCCCGTTTAAGTTGGGATTGGTGGAATTTGTGAATATTCTGAAATGCGATTTCCAACGCGCGCATCTGCTCTCTGGAAATGGTTTGTGCCAGCGCCGCTATATCGTCTTTATCTAAATACAGCTTATCCAGTTCGACTTTGTCAAATTGTTTGGTAAAGTCTTTCAATGCCTGGTCGCCGTGCTTTTTGACCTCTTGGATTACCTCGAGAACGGTATCTTGAATAGCGGAGTTTGGATCCGTATTTCTTTGTACCAATTCGTCGATTTTTTCGGCAGTTAACTGCTCATAATAATACGTATTCAGCATGTTAAAGGATTATTTTTTCAACGGGCATAACCACGATTCCTTGCGCTCCAGCACTTTTTAAGGTGTTGATTTTGTCCCAGAAATCGTCTTCTGAGATGACCGTATGCACCGCGACCCAGCCCTCATCGGCAAGTGGGACAATGGTCGGGCTTTTTACGCCGTGTAGGAGTTCCGTGATCTCGGCTAGATTTTTACGTTCTACGTTTAATACCAGGTATTTGGTTTCTTTTGCGCGAAGTACAGATTGGATCCGCTGTAAAAGCTCGCACAATACCGGGTTCTCCTGAAGGTTTTGCCGGCCGATGAGAATCGCCTCAGAGGAACGCACATCAATAAACGGCTTTAAGCCATTGCTTTTTAGAGTACCTCCAGTAGAGACAATATCACAAATCGCATCGCTCAAGCCAAGGCCAGGCGCAATCTCTACGGACCCTGAAATGGTGCGTATTTGGGCATCAATCTTGTATTCCTTTAAAAATTCGGTGAGGATATTCGGATACGATGTGGCAATCGATTTTCCGTTTAAATCTTCGAGGCGCTCAATCGGTGAGTCCTTCGGTATGCCTAGTTTCAGTGTGCATTTTCCAAATCCCAAGCGCTGTAAGTAGGTGACGTTCGATTGCGTTTCATCAATGACATTCTCTCCCACAATTCCCAAATCCGCTATCCCTTGTTCTACATAACCCGGAATATCATCGTCGCGTAGAAAAAGGATTTCCAAATTAAAATTCGATACCGTGGTGATAAGTGAGCTTTTATAATTTTCAAAATCCAGGCCGCAGTTTTTCAAAAGCTGTACTGATTTTTCGTTTAATCTACCCGATTTTTGGATAGCTATTTTCAAATTCTTCAAGATAAAAGGTGTTTGTATAAGTTGAAAGAAATAATAAATATGTTCGAGTCCGGGGAAACTTGCTTCACGTAGAAGCACAAATTAAAATCGATCGCCACAATGGCGATGATGTAGAACGTGCTGATGTGTACAAGTGGTCTTCATATCAATTACGCAACAAATGTAAGAGTTAGGAGTGTGGAATGCAAGGTTTTATTGCAAAACTTAACAGATTAGTAACAGATAGGTGTCCGACGGGACCATTATAAAAAGGAGACACTGCATGCAATGATCTCCTTTTGATTAACTAAACTTACTATGGTATTTAAAAATCGAATTTAATACGTGCTCGAACTCCCCACTTTGGCGCCTCTGGATGTTCTAGATAGTTAAGACGCCGCACCAAATCCACCCGCAACACTTTAAAGATATTCGCTACACCTGCGCTGGCTTCCATATAAGGGTCTTTGCCAAAGGTAAACGAGGTTTGCTCGCCTTGACTATTGGTTTGCCAACTGAAAACTTGATTGTTCATATTCGGATTATTCGTATCCCGCAGTCCGCCATATACGCCCTTAAAGCTAAAGACTTCGCGAAGCTTCAATTTGTTGAGTAGAGGGATTTTGTTGAATAAAAAACCATTCATATAATACTGAATATTCCAAGATGCGTGATGGTCGGAAATGAACTCCATAAAGTTCATCAAATTGTAAGATTGCAGTTGATAAGCATAGGTCTGGTTCGCTCGATGTATACTCAATACGGGGAACGGCAGATTATCACCTAAAATATAACTTCCTTCTACATTCACGTCGGCGTAGCCCAATTGAGAGAGATAAAATCTTTTAAACGCGCCTAAGGTGAAGTTATGGTAGTTGTGTTCGCCTTGAAATAGTCCTTTTATTCCCGCTGTGTAATTGAAATTAAATATAGGGTATTCGTTGTACAGCGGCTGCCGGTAGTTCTTACCTTGGTAGAACGTTTCGTTGGGCGCATAACGAAGGCCGACATTCAGCTCCGTGCTGCGCAGGTGATTGAGGTGAATTGGCGAACCATCACTTGTCGGAAGGGCATACGTTAGCACGCCAGCAGAAGTTTGCTTCCACACCCCGAGTCCAGCGTTTAGAGCCAAATTATTGCTAAACTCAACCTTGTAATCCATCCGATAAACTTCATTATACAGATAGCTTTTGTTTTCACCTCGCTTAAATGACAACAGAATGTTATCTTCCTGCACAAACTCTAGATTTTGCCCAGGAATCTGAGTATCATATGAGGCTGATAAGCGAATATAATGCTGCGGATAAGTGTACACCGATTTGTTATTCAATGAGTAACTTCCAGCAACGAAATACTTCCATTTTTGATCTTCAAAGCCGTAGGCTCCGTATCCCTCGGCATAAAATCGTTTACTCAATTGATCGGTAGTGCGGCCACCGACACGTAAACGAAATCCTTCCACAGGATTGTACGAATAAAAGGTGTTGACCGGACCGATTTCCACGGGACCGGCTTGTTTGTACCCGGTCAGTACCAAGGCACCAATATCCATTAGGGTTCTAAACGACGGCATGCGTTGCAGGCTATCGATGTTGTGATAAATGGAGCGTTCAGCCCGGTTAAGCGGTTCTGGACGGATCGACGCCCAATAACTTTCCGCATCTTGAAGATCTGTCTCCTCAGGTTCCTGGGTAGGCGGGTTGACTACATATTGATCCGGTACCTGATATATACTATCGGGGCGGACAACTCCGTTCTGATATTCCTCGATCAACTGAACTCGTTTTCCCTTAATTCCTTTTCCTTTATTGGTCAGCGCGAAATCAATGCCTAAGCTGGATTTGCTCAGGTAATATTTATCGTCGTTCGTTTTTTCAAAGGCCAGTTCTATATCTAAATTTCGCACGAAATTGAGATTGATTTCATCATCCACAGTCATTTGAGCACCCTGTACTGCATAATTCCCATCTAACGTTACATACAGCTTTCCTTTAAATAGCAGATCATTCTTGTTGCGTGGGAAAAAACTCAGCTCAACCAGCATCGGTGACTCGGTTTTGATCGTATCGGTGATGTAGAATCGATAAAATGTCGGCGCGCTGTTGGCGATAGGACTTAAGAATTGATTGGTTAAAATCGTAATGTTATTATCGTAAATCTCGACCTCGTCGTACAAACGATTAAAGTATTTACTCAACCCGTCATTGTCTACAAATTTCGGGTCGAATTCCGCTTTCCGTTCGGCTAAAATATACTGTTTCTTGGCATTGGGATCCCGGCGATAGTATACCTGTGAAAATTTTTCCTCCATGTATGCAGGTAACACAAAGCTGCTATCTGATCCATCGATCTGATCGGGTTGAAAAAGGAATTGGTAGTTCCTAAACGCCTTTCTATTTTTGAATTTTGCATCCAGGTTGCTCAGCCCTAAGCTCACTTTTTCGTACTGTTTAAATTCAGCATACTGTTGTCCCGTCAATCGGTTGCTATCGCGGTGCGCGACAACCTGACGAATCAAATCCACCGCCGGGTTATTTTTGTTGGAATATTTGCCCCGTCTCGGCGCGCGAACCACGACCGCCTCAATCGAATTCGAAGGGAATAGCTGTACACGGATCGTCTGCTGTGTTTCCTCGCCAATAGGGTATTCCTCGGTGCCAAAACCAACCGAGCTGATTCTCAACTTCTCTGACCCTGCCGGAACTCGAAAACTATATTCTCCTTGATCGTTTGTGCTCGTCCCCAAATCGCCCTGGGCTCCAACCACTTTGATGGACGCGTAAGGGATAGGTTCATAGGTTTCCGCATTCAATACTTTTCCCTTAATGTGCTTCAGTTCTTGAGCCTGTGCATCCAAGTGAAAAAGTAGTGTAGCCACCCATAGGAGTACCAAATGTATTCTTTTTTTCATAACATGACTTTCTGACTATTGAAGATTTTTATTCAAAAAGTATTGCAAATAAAAAGAATATTGAGGGAAATTAAAAATAGCGCGTCCCCGTTTTTACGTACAGATGATAAAAACGGGGCTTATATGGCGTGTTATGACAATCTATTTACGGTCTCGGGATCATAAGAGGGTCGGTGCAAAAGCTGCAGAAAAAAGACGCAGATGCTTAGACGAATCTGCCTATTCGTTGCTGTTCTTTTTTCGACGTTTGGTCACAAACTCCACCACTTCTACGATACGCGGTATACTACTTTTAGGTGCCATATGTCGTAACTTCCGGATTCTACGGCGTCGCTTATAGTTTTCCAGAAAGTTACTGTTTTTGTAAAGCTTCCAGTTCATGAGCACTACGCTGAACAGGACAATGGCTAGCCCGCCAATCTGTAGGGAGGTCACTTGATGATCTGTAAAATAATGCGCTAAAAGTAACGCAACAATGGGGTTGACATAGGCATAGGTACTTACCTCGACTGCAGGTCTTACTTGCAAAAGGTAGATATAGCTGCTGAACGCTAGAATAGATCCCATCAGGGCCAGGTAAATCATGGCCCCCCAGTACTCTACGGGAACGCTTTTTACCTCGAATCGACCGTATTCGCCCGTGAAAATGGCAACCAAGGTGAACGTTGTTCCAGCCACCACCATTTGCCATGCGGTTTTTACCATCACGTGCAAGTCCTCTTCTTTTTTAGGCATACCATCGCGATTCAGCCGACGTTCCCGGTTATATTTTGATAATAAAGAACCTACGGTCCATCCGATTGTCCCTAAGGTCATCACCAACATGGCGATGAGTTTTATGTCCGCATCTGCATCGGAATGCTGCGGTCCAAGCAGTTGTTCTGCAAACAGTAAAAGCACTCCCAAGAATCCCAGGACTAGTCCTGTGATGGTAAACGGATTAGAGAAGTTCTCCTTCCATTTGGGTTTGTCAAGGAGGATAAACCAAATTGCCGTTGCGGCAGAGATGATCGTCACGATAGCACTGGAGATGTATTGTTCCGACCAAATGATAGCGGCCATATCGACAAACAGCAGTAAGAATCCCACAATAGCGGCATCCTGTACAGCGCGTTTTATAAAAAGCCGATGGCCTTTGATCCAGCAGTACAACATCAAGAAGGAACCGGCAATAATAAAACGAATAGAACCAAGCACAAAAGGAGGAAAAGCATAAAGGGCCTTCTCTATAAAGAAAAAGGTGGAACCCCAAACGATGTAGACCACTAAGTAGGCAAAAATTACTGTTCCGGTAAGTGTTGATGTGGATTTGGTCATGGCTGCCAATTAATCTTTCTGAGCGATAACGAGCTTATTGTCTTCTTTCACTGTTTCCAGTACAATGGTAGTCCGAGTCGATATGATGCCTTCGATTTTACTCAAACTATTCCGCATCAGATCGACCAAGCCTGCTGAATCATTGGTGCGTACCTTAATCAGGTACCCATCTTCGCCAGCGATGTCGTGCACTTCCAATACTTCAGGAATTTCGGCTAACAATATTCCTACTTTTTGCACACCAATAATGTCCTGAGTCTTGATAAAAATGAACGAGAGCATGTTTTGGTTTAAGGCTTCCGGATTGATTCGGGCATTGTATTGGAGAATGATCTGTTTTTGTTCCAGCTTCTTGACGCGCTCCAAGATGGCTGATGGTGCCATGCCCAATTCCCGAGCGATATCCGCATTATTGGTCCGGGCATTTTCTTGCATGATTCTCAAGATATGCAGGTCGACTTGATCCAGTGAAAACTCTAGTTTTGTCATAGTGCCGCAAATATCGATAAATATGAATGAAATTCAAATATATTGGATGTAAAAAGAATTTTATTCTGAATAAATGACATTTTAAGGATCAGATTTTGCATTTTAACGGAGGGTAATGCTGGGTAAGGGTGGGTAATTTCGAAAAAAGAAATCCAAGACATCGTATCCTGCGATTTTCATGAAACAATATGTAAATTTGCTTTAGAAAATCTAATAATTGACGTGTCTCTACCATCTACTTTAACTCAATTGGCGCACCAGCTTACTGGTGAATTGTTTTACGATCAGCGCAATTCGTTGCATCGAATGATGCGGTTAGCGTACTCCACCGATGCTTCGGTGTATCAACAAGAGCCTCTGGCGGTGTGTATTCCACAGACCGTGGCGGACTTGAAGCTATTGATTGCGTTTGCCTCCGCACAACAATTGACGTTAATTCCGCGTGCCGCTGGAACTTCGCTGGCGGGTCAAGTGGTTGGCGCCGGGATTGTCGTGGACATTTCGCGATATTTTAATCGGATCTTAGAAATCAATGTCGAAGAACAATGGGCGCGCGTCGAACCGGGG
>DXCW01000060.1 GCA_019115805.1 Candidatus Sphingobacterium stercorigallinarum | reverse complement strand
GTAAACCCACACTTGTTTTTGATGAGGATACGAATCGTGTCCACGGTAAAGGCGGATGTAATGCGTTCAATAGTATAGTTAAGCTGACGGGTAAAGAAATCGGTTTTGGACCCATCGCCTCAACTAAAATGGCTTGCCCCGGAAATGGAGAGCACCTGTTTTTCCAGGCGCTCGAGAAAGTGAATGTCTATAGCCTCGACGATGCGGTGCTGACGTTAATTGTCGGTGACGTCGCCTCGATGCGATTTAAAAAAATAAAGTAAATTTTGCAGGGGCGTTCATCTTCGATGCGCTCCTGTCGCTTATTGTTGAGATTGGGGTGCGATCCGTGACAATCAGTTATTCCGATTGCGGCTCGTCGATCCAGAGACCATCTGATTTTATAATGTCGATGAGTTCATCTAGTGCGTGTGAGGATGCCACATTTTTTTTGACCACCTGCTTGCCACGATACAACGTTATTTTATTTGGTCCAGCGCCTACATAGCCGTAATCTGCATCGGCCATTTCGCCCGGACCATTCACGATACAGCCCATAATGCCTATTTTCAACCCTTTAAGATGACTGGTTCTACCGCGAATCATCTGAGTGGTTTCTTGGAGATCGAAAAGTGTTCTTCCGCAACTGGGGCAGGAGATGTATTCGGTTTTAGATATGCGGGAACGTGTAGCCTGAAGAATCCCGAATGATATAGATACCAAGTTTTCTATTGACGTGCTTGGAGAATTTATCCAAATGCCGGAGCCTAACCCCTCGATTAAAAGTCCACCAAAATCGGTTCCTGCGTATAGTTGGAGTTTAGAAAGGGGCTCCTCTGGATTCATGAGGTCTCCACGTGGTCCAGAGAAGGCTTCAACTGGATACGAGTTTTTTATAATCACTGGCGCCGAGATGCCAATTTCTTTTAGATTAAGAAAAAACTGTCGTTGTTCGGCCATACCATTGATGTGATCGGTCGTAAGAATAAATACGAGAGTAGGATTCACCACGAGATCCGCCCATTGATCGGTCAACAGATCGTCGTTGCTGATATACACTAAATTCATCGACGGGTCCTTCTCGTCGGCTTCGTTAAATTCGTGTAACGTATAGACCGGGTGAATGTTCGATCGATCCTTTAATTGCAGCCAGGTCTTATAGTGATAAAGTTGTTTGAGGTTACCCGGCATAGTGAAAGACGGAAGAGCATCTCCAAGGAACACGAAATCTACCGATTGCTCACCCATATGAAACTTGTCTAAAAGAGCATCGTAGCGATATCCGGCGGCTTGCAAGATGTACGGGTCTTTCAAATTTTCTTTTGAAATGTCTACCGTTACTCGAGGGACGAGTGTTCCTCCAATAAAGGCATTGACTTCATCAGATTCGTATCTGGAGGGCTCAATGCTGGGATTGATAGTGACAATCTCCGGAATGTGATTGGTCTGGATATATTCCTTTCGATTTTTATACCGATTGGCTAATGCAATGGCGACAGGTGCTTCCTTCTCCGGCTCTTCGGTTAATGAAACCCGGATTGTGTCTCCTAGACCGTCTTCTAAAAGTGTTCCGATACCTACGGCGGATTTTATACGCCCATCCTCACCATCGCCTGCCTCCGTTACACCTAAGTGCAGCGGGTAATTCATGTCTTCTGCTACCATTTTTTCAACAAGCAATCGATAGGCTTCCACCATCACCTGTGGATTAGAGGACTTCATAGAAATGACCAAATCTCTGTAATCCAATAATTCACAGATGCGAATGAATTCTAGAGCGGACTCCACCATGCCGTCA
Organism: Candidatus Sphingobacterium stercorigallinarum; assembly: GCA_019115805.1. Lineage (GTDB taxonomy): Bacteria > Bacteroidota > Bacteroidia > Sphingobacteriales > Sphingobacteriaceae > Sphingobacterium > Sphingobacterium stercorigallinarum. The sequence continues at coordinate 4,727 of DXCW01000060.1, read as the reverse complement.
GGAGTATCACCGTATCGGCTCATAATTCGGTCAGACAATGAACCGTGATTGGTGCCAATGCGCATCACCGTACCGTACTCTTTACAGATTTTTACCAGTGGAGCGAACTTTTGATAGATCCGTTCTAATTCTGCTTGATAGCTTGCATCGGTATATTCGATTTGATCGAACTTCTTTTTGTCAGCATAATTGCCCGGATTGATACGTACCTTTTCTACAATACGAGCCGCGACTTCTGCGGCATTCGGTGTGAAGTGAATATCGGCTACTAAAGGAACTTGGTACCCGCGAGCTCGCAATCCTTTTTTTATTTCGCCTAGATTTTCTGCTTCTTTGATGCTAGGGGCTGTAATTCTAACGTACTCACAACCTGCGTCCACCATTTTTATCGTTTGTTCTATGGATCCCAGAGTGTCCATCGTGTCGACCGTGGTCATACTCTGAATACGGATCGGGTTGGCGCCACCCATTGGGATTCCACCGATACTGACCTCTCGAGTTAAAAAACGAGAATATGCAGTTCGGGAATTGCAATATATGCCCTTGAGCGCCGACTTATCCTTACTTTTCATACGGTCAAAGTTAGCGATTTTTCGGTGTTAATATATCAATACCGTAAAATTGAAACAGAGTTTGCTGCGCCCGATACTTCTATGTCGTATCTATTCGTGGCTGCTTCAAATCCCTTCGATTGACGCTCGTTTCCATCCACAACCTCTAGCCCTTCGAATTTATTATTGGACACGATGGTGCCCGTTTCCACTCTGCACTCGGCCTCTTTCGGGATGTAAAGTTTAATCTTGGAAGCTGCGGTGTTGATTTCGATCTGACTTGTGCCGTTTGTGGGTGCGGGGAGGTGGAGCTCCATTGAGCTTGCGCCAGAATTTACTTCAATCTTACCGATCTCGAGATCGCGGAAATCCCCAGTGATAGAAGAAGCACCGACATTGAATGCAAAATTCCAAAGAGGCCTTTTATTTAAACTGATCTCGATGGGTACATTGCTACCTCTATTGGGTTTGGCAGAGGTCAATCCAAGTTGGACCTTCTGATCACCTTTAGAGGTCAGTCTTAAAGCGCCTGCAGAAGCAGTCGTGTGAGCTGCGAGGAGCTGAGTGGAATCGTGATTGGTTTGAAAACTGAACTTGGATGCACCACCGCTCAACGTCAAGGTTGCCGAATGGATATGTTCTTCCCATGCTGCAGAGACGTGTTCATTATAATTTCCAGAAGTGTCTTTTGGGGTTGGGTTTGTCCACGATGTGAAATTTCTATAATTCTGACTAGTGATCCCACGATAGAAAACAAATGCGCATAGCAAAATGTTACATATAATGACTATGAGCCGGCCGTTAGGACGGTTTTGCAATAGCAAATTGAGGCCCATAGAAACTAGAAGTAATGGCCAAAGTGCAAAAACAGATGCGAAATTGAAGTCGATGAGGTTAAAATTGTCGAGGAGAAATACAACTCCAGCAAAAACTAACCAAATGCCAGTTGCTATTTTGTTATTCATTTTTTCTGTTTGTGTTAACACGAAACTACTGCGATAATACAAATTAAAATATGGAAAAAAGGTTGAGAGCTTTTTTTTTCGGTAAACGAATCGGTTTCGTCGGTGAAAAGAATCAGGGAGAATTCGTATCTTGAATCCATGATGATGAACAAGTCTGAATAACGACGAATTCCGATCGATTGCTAGCATAAAAATATATATATGATATTTTACTATTTTGGAGAGTACTTATTGTTGTTGCGAAAGGTTTTTCGAAAACCTGAAAAGTGGCGGATATATATAAAAGAGATCTTCCACGAGATGAATGAGATAGGGGTGGGATCACTAGGTCTCATCGTGATTATCTCTACTTTTATCGGTGCGGTAATGACAATGCAAATTGCTTTTCAATTGGTGTCTGATTTAATTCCCACTTCGGTAATAGGTCAAATCAATAGGGACTCCAATATATTAGAACTCGGGCCAACGATTTCCGCCTTAGTATTGATGGGGAAGGTGGGTTCGTCTATTTCATCTCAGATTGGCTCAATGCGTGTAACCGAGCAGATCGATGCCTTGGAAATTATGGGCATTAATGCAGCCGGTTACTTGATTTTGCCGAAGGTTATCGCCGGGCTAATTATGGTACCTGTATTAGTCATCGTGGCCATCGGCTGCGCGCTTTTGGGCGGGCTTTTAGGTGGTGCATTGTCGGGTGCAGTGACGCCAGATGATTACATTGACGGAATTAGGGGAGGATTTAACGGCTTTACGATGGTAGTCGCTATGGTGAAAGCTACCGTCTTCGGTTTTATTGTCACTTCTGTGCCTGCGTATAAAGGCTTCTATGTTCGCGGTGGTGCGTTAGAAGTGGGACAAGCGGGTACACGAGCGGTGGTCATTGGCTGTATTGCGATTCTAGCTTGCGACTATGTTATTACAGCTTTAATGTTATAACGGGTATGATTGAAATTAAAAATATACATAAAGCTTTCGGAAGTAATATAGTACTGGATGGCATTGATGCATCTTTCGAACCAGGGAAAGTAAGTTTAATCATTGGCGGGTCGGGCTCCGGCAAGAGTACGTTGTTGAAGTGTATTGTAGGACTGCATCAACCGGAGCAAGGTAAGGTGTTCTTTAACCAACAAGAATTCACCCGTATGGGATTCGAAGAGCGTGTTCCGATTCGTAAAGAGATTGGTATGTTGTTTCAAAACTCTGCATTGTTTGATTCCATGACGGTTCAACAGAATATTGTTTTCACACTGGATATGTTTACAGAGATGAGCAAGTCAGAAAAAATTGAACGGGCTAATTTTTGTTTAGAACGTGTGAACTTGGCGGGTAAAAATGATTTATATCCGTCGGAATTGTCTGGCGGAATGAAGAAACGTGTTGGTATCGCTCGAGCAATCAGTATGAATCCCAAATATTTATTTTGCGATGAGCCCAATTCGGGTCTTGACCCCGCTACCTCCATCTTAATTGACGAGCTTATTCAGGAGCTGACCGAGGAGTATAATTGCACGACGGTGGTCGTCACGCATGACATGAACTCGGTGATGGGGATTGGTGATTATATTTTATTCTTATACCAGGGGAAGAAATACTGGGAAGGATCTAACCAGGATATGTTACAGTCTGATAATGAGCAGCTCAATGATTTTGTTTTTGCTAGTCCGCTTATGCAGGCAGCCCGAGACACCCTAAAAACCTGAACCTAGTCATTGGTGAGAAGCAAGTCGGCATGGAAATAATCGTATGGCAGTTGAAGTGTCTATTTTTTGAAGGACGTTGTGAACGCGTGAAAACTTAATATCTTTGCAGAAAAAAAAATTGGATTCGACAAACCACATACAGTTACTGGCACCTAGCAATTGGGAAGATTACGAATTGATCGATTGCGGAAATTTCGAAAAATTAGAGCGATTTGGTCAGCATGTTCTTATTCGTCCAGAACCCCAAGCGGTCTGGCCTAAAACGCTTTCAGAGGAAGATTGGACGCGCATTCATCACATCCGTTTTAAGGGCCGTTCAGCAACCAGTGGGGACTGGATTAAAAAAGGTAATAAAATAAGTGACCGCTGGCACATTCGTTATCGAAACGCACAGGTGTCGATTCAGCTAAGGTTGGGGTTGACGTCATTTAAGCATGTGGGGGTTTTTCCGGAGCAGGCGGTAAATTGGGATTATATATCGGAGTCTGTACAACAGTTTTCTACACCGATCCCCCGGGTTCTAAATCTTTTTGCCTATACCGGTGGCGCTTCTATGGTGGCTAAAGCGGCTGGAGCCGATACTACACATGTTGATTCTATCCGTCAGGTGGTGACGTGGGCGAACGAGAATCAAGAGCTGTCCGGCCTCCAAGATATCCGTTGGGTAGTAGAAGACGCACTCAAATTTGTGAAACGAGAACTTAAGCGGGGGAAAAAGTACAATGGAATTATACTAGATCCTCCGGCGTACGGTCACGGGCCTAAAGGAGAGAAATGGAAGCTGGAGGATCATATCATGGAAATGATGCGAGACGTGGTACAGTTGTTAGATCCTGAAGAGCATTTTCTTATACTGAATACCTATTCTTTGGGTTTCTCATCGGTGATTGTAGAAAATTTAATTCGTAGTGCGCACCCGCAAGTCGAAAATTTAGAAATCGGTGAGCTGTTTTTGCAGGCGACCAAAGGAAATAAATTGCCGCTAGGCGTTTTTGGTAAATTCAGAAAGCTTAAGGCACAATAACTTTCCAGAAACAGAAACATTCCCATATGGGTAAGCAAGTCAGTGTCTGGAAGGCCGTAATGCCGTATCGTCTTGCCTCCTGATGAAAGGAGGGTTAAAGGGCTTCTTGCATGCTGCTTTCAGCTTGGTCAAGCAGTTCCGTTTCGTCTTGGTCGTTGGGTTTCAACTCGACGAGTTGCTCCTCGGTATCGAGTTCAACCCGCAGGTTGTTTACAATATGCACCTGGCGATTCGGTGTGTTTTTTCCCATATAATATTCTAAGAGCTGCGGTAGCTTGTTTTCTTTCGAGATAATAACCGGATCCAGACGCATGTCCTCGCCAATAAACAACCCAAACTCTGATGGCGAAATCTCGCCCAACCCTTTAAATCGAGTGATTTCTGGTTTTCCCCCTAGTTTAGCGATGGCTTGGATTCGTTCTTGGTCCGAGTAACAATATATCGTTTCCTTTTTGTTCCGTACTCTAAATAAAGGGGTTTGTAAAAT
>DXCW01000059.1 GCA_019115805.1 Candidatus Sphingobacterium stercorigallinarum | reverse complement strand
GGCAACGGGGACCGTGAAGAGCAGTCGGGGGCTGCCATTAGCGGGCGTCAGTGTCAGTGTGATTGGCTCAAAAGCGGAAACACAAACCGACGCTGAAGGCGCCTTTGAAATTGCGGTAGGATCACTTCAAGATTCGTTAACATTCAGCTCCATTGCTCACGTGACACAACGGGTAGGACTGGCAGGTAACTCGCAAGTCGAGGTCATCCTGGAAGATGGAGCGAACGACCTAGACGAAGTGGTTGTCGTGGGATACGGTACACAAAAAAAAGGAAGTTTAACCGGTTCGGTAGATGTGATTACTGCCGATCAACTGCAAGATCGGCCAGCGAATACTGTGGCAGACTTAATAAAAGGCGCATCTCCGAACATGAATATCAACATGGGGATGCGCGGCGGAGAACCCGGAGCGGCCAGCGGTTGGAATATTCGGGGAGTAGGCTCGATAAGCGGCAACAGCAGTCCGCTTATATTGGTGGACGGTGTAGAAATGGACGTGAATTCCATCGATCCGGAGACCGTGGAGAGTATTTCTGTTTTGAAAGATGCATCCGCAGCAGCGGTCTACGGATCCAGAGCACCTTTTGGTGTCATTTTGATTTCGACGAAGAAGGGTTCGACAGAGGACGGTTTAAAAATCGATTACAGTAACAACCTGTCGCTGTCTAACCCGCTACGCTTGCCTAGTTTTATCGATTCGTACACTTGGGCTACCGCTTACAATCAAGCGAACGCAAATGCGGGACTAACGCCGATTTATAGCGATGAGCAAATGGAGCGCATTCAAGGATATTTAAATGGTACTTTCGAACCGGAGTACGATCCAGAAAATCCAATTGATAATATATGGGCGGGCAGACGAAACGGAAACGCCAATTATGACTGGCCGCACGTATTGATGGGGAATACCGCTTTCAGCCAGAAACATAATTTGAACGTGACTGGTGGAGGACCAAGAACTCAGTATTTTATGTCAGGAGGCTACGCTAGACAAAATGGGACCTACGCCTTTGGGTACGATTATTTTGAGCGCTACAATGTCATGTCCAATATATCTACACAGGCGACGGATTGGCTGCGCCTGAGCTCCAGTTTAAAATGGGCGAGTACGGCTACAGATTTTCCGATGGGGGAAACGACCGTTGGACGAGAGCATACCTTTCGCGAAATGTTGATGTTCGCGCCGATGATGCCCATGTATAACTTAAATGGAACCATTCAAAGTCCATTGGTTAGGTTGCTGCAGGATTCCGGTAGAGACCGAAAAAAGAATGCCGATTTTTTGGCCAATGTAGCCGCTGAATTGGAGCCCATCAAAGGTTGGAAAACCATTTTGACGTATAACTACAATATTAAAAACACCAAATTAAGCCAAAACCCAAAGCCGGTGATGGTAGAGTTGGGGACCGGAGAATTCGGTAATATCGGAAAACCGCAGTCTTCTTATTCGGCCGGTTATTACGAATATGTGTATAAGCTTTTAAACGCGGTCACCTCTTATGAGAACCAAATTGATGACCATTATTTTAAGGTGTTATTGGGCTTTGAACAGGAAGAAAATTTGTACACGGGGCTAAATTCCACCGGGACGTCACCAGTCGTGGACGACAACCCCTCTATTATTACCTCGCTGGGTGGAATTACCTCCTCAGACAACATGAGTCATTGGGCGTCTAGAGGGGTGTTTGGACGGGTTAATTATTCCTTTCTGGATAAATACCTAGTGGAATTTGCCGCACGCTATAACGGGTCGTCACGATTCCCTAAAGAAAATCGCTTCGGTTTCTTTCCCTCCGCTTCGGTTGGTTACGTCATCTCGGAAGAAGCCTTTTGGGACCCGTTGAAAGACCACATTAATAACTTTAAGATCAGAGCTTCCTACGGATCGCTCGGCAATCAAAATGTCTTGCCGAATCAAAATGCGGGGAACGATTTGTTTTATTCCCGGATTCCGATTTATTCCGAGCTGAATTGGATCATCAACGACGGTCGCCCGCAATATGCGGGAGTGCCGGCCTTGATTAGTGATCAAATCACATGGGAGACCGTGACCACGGCAAACTTCGGTTTGGATATGTTGCTGTTGAATTCGCGGTTAGGCGTGACGTTTGACTGGTACAATCGGACCACGAGTGACATGTTTGGAAAGGCCATAGAGCTGCCCTATGTGCTGGGCGCCACCACACCAGTGACCAACAACGCCAAGCTCCAAACCAAGGGATTTGAGTTGATTGTGTCTTGGAACGATCAATTCGCAAACGGCTTGGGGTACAATGTAAAGGCTTCACTTGGAGATAGCAGAACGACCATTTTAGAATACATCAACGAAACCGGTCGGATCGACACTTGGTACAATGGAAAGGCTTATGGTGAGTTATGGGGCTTCCAGTCCGATGGTTTGATTCAGAGCGAAGGCGAGCCCATGGCTGACCAGAGTAAATACCATGCGAACTGGGGACCGGGAGATATGAAATACGCGGACTTAAATGGAGATGGCATCATCAACGACGGCGAGCGCACGTTGGATAATCACGGTGATTTAGTCGTCCTAGGTAACACGTCGCCACGCTTTAATATTGGTCTGACGGCCGGTGCAAACTGGAAAGGGGTGGACTTCAGTATGTTTTGGCAAGGGATCGGGAAACGTGATTTTTATCCCGAGACGTCCACGCCACTTTTTTGGGGAATGACCAACGCATGGGCGGGTTCTGGTTTATATAAAAACTCGCCCGCGTTGGATTATTGGCGTCCCGCCGATGAAAGTAATATCTTGGGGCCGAATACCGATGCGTACCTGCCAAAGCCTTATTTTACAGCAGAAACCAATAAAAATAGACAGACACAATCGCGCTACTTGTTAAATGCGGCCTATCTGCGCTTGAAAAATGTACAAGTCGGTTATACCTTGCCACAATCCTGGACACAAGGGGTATTTAGCCGAGCCCGAATCTATTTCTCGGGAGAGAATTTGCTGACGATTTCCAGTCTGCCTAAAGTGTTTGATCCAGAAACGGCCATTGCCTCAGACAGCAGGCATGGAGGATATTTGACCAGTGGGGTGATTTACCCCATGAACAAAACCTATTCTTTTGGCCTTAATCTAACCCTTAAATAAGCGAATTATGAAAAATTTCATCACAATAACCAGCTTACTATTCACGGCTAGCGTGACGCTCATATCCTGTAACGACAGCTTTTTGGATCGCCCCCCATTGGATGAGGTCATTTCGGATATGTATTTCGAAAAGCCGCAAGATTTGGAGATCTATATGAATCAATATTATTCCAATTCATTCTTTCCGAAATATGCGAATCATGGGAACGATTACGATAGCGACAATTTAGTAAGCTCGACGGTCAATACACGTCTGCAAGGAACCCGTACGGTCTCCGTTACGGGATCAATTGGTTTCGGCAATGTAAGAAGCTTGAATTATTTCTTGAACAACTATCAGAAAATTGAGGAGAATCACGAACTCAGCACCTACCAGCAATATGTAGGTGAAGCCTATTACTTTAAGGCGGTAACGTATTTTAATCTGTTAAAATCGTACGGGGATATACAATGGTTGGACGTGGACTTGGGCACCAGTTCTCCGGAATTATATATGGACCGCACCCCACGGCACGAGGTAGCCAACCGGATATTAAGTTGTCTCGATACGGCCGCGATGTACTTGAGTGAAGAACGGACCAACGGCTACAGCCGGATCAATAAATGGATTGCCCTGTTGATGCAAAGTCGTGTCGCTTTATTCGAGGGATCCTGGCAGAAATACCATAGCGGAACGGCATTCGCTCCGGTGGATGTAGACCCTACACCGTATTTTGAAAAGGCAGCGGAGGCTGCCGAGGCCGTCATGGCTTCGGGATTGTATAGTGTGTATACCAACGGCTCGGCCGAGGACGATTACCGAGAGCTCTTTAACCGGCGGGACTACACCTCGAACCCAGAAGTGCTGTTTTGGCGCAAGTATGACAATGAGCTTTCTCGTGGCGATGGTGATTTCACCAACGATCGTAATTTTAGGATGTCTCAACCCTTAGGCAGATCTATGGCCAAACAGATGGTCGATCAATACCTGTGTGTAGACGGTAAGCCCATTGCCGGGAACAGTCTTTTTCAAGGCTATGAAGACATCAATACGGAGTTTGAAAATCGCGATCCGCGACTGGCACAGACCATTGCTACGCCGGATCAAGTATGGAAGGTTGCAGCCGACGGCTCCACGCAGAACTGGTCACAAATCTACAATCGCCTGAATAGCAACACGGATTTGAACGCACCTACCGGCTACGTCATTCAAAAAGGCTACGATCCGCAGGTCATTTATCACGTTCAGCAGTACGAGGAGACTCCATCCATCTTGTTTCGTTATGCTGAGGTCCTGTTGAATTATGCAGAAGCAAAAGCAGAGCTGGGAACATTAACCCAACAGGATATCGATCGTTCGATAAAACCGTTGCGGGAACGAGTTGGGATGCCTAACCTGATGATCAATGAAATTGCGGCAGATCCGAATTGGGAATTCCCCGCCCTGAGTCCGGTCATTAATGAGATACGCAGAGAGCGTAGAATCGAGCTGGCTGCGGAAGGTTTCCGTTGGGAAGATATTGCACGCTGGGCCGCGGCCGATGAGGTGATTGTTGGAACCAGACCTCGCGGATTTTTAGCAAGCCAAATTCAGCAAAATCCATTTCCTGTAGATCAGGATGGCTTTTTGGATCCGTTTCAAAAGGCTGTGCCAGATGGGTACGGGTTTAAATTAGACCGCGACTATTTGAACTCCATACCCGAGAGTGAATTGAATTTAAACGAAAATATCCAGCAAAATCCAGGCTGGTAAGGGTTAGTTGTTTGTTAATGTGAATAGCGGGTGGTCTTTTTCGGGTAGTTGGGGCCACCCTTATTTAAAAGGTATTCTATGGTAGAATGGTTACAAAAGAAATGTAAAATCATGGGCTTCCTCCTCTTGCTAGTCATGGGGAGCTGCGGACAGCAATCTGCAGAGAAAGAAGAACAATGGCAGCGAATCGAAGATTTTTTTAGTCCGCCAGAAGCGTATATGTCGGAATTGGGAAGCTATCGCTCTCCCTTAAAATTTTACAACGGCGATACGGTGCAATCTGCGGCCGACTGGCCCGCCCGCCGCAGCGAAATTCTCGAACGTTGGCACGGTATGATGGGCCCGTGGCCCGAGGTCATCACAGACCAAGAATTGGAGATCGTGGATTCGACCCAGCAAAACGGTTATATGGAATATCGGGTGCGTTTTCGTTGGCTTCCGGATGAACTTACGCAGGGGTACCTTCTGGTTCCAGATACCGCGGGAGATAAGCCTGCGATGGTGACCGTGTTTTATGAACCCGAGACCGCGATTGGCGAGGGAAAGCCCGATCGGGATTTTGCACGACAACTTACCTTACAAGGTTTCATCACCTTATCGATCGGAACGAGCGAGACCTCCGAGAATAAAACCTATAGTTTGTATTATCCCAATCGCCAGGAGGCGACGATACAGCCCTTGTCTACACTGGCATACGCAGCTGCAAATGCTTGGGAAGTACTAGCGAAGGTTCCGGAAGTGGATAGCGCGCGTATCGGCATCGTGGGACATTCGTATGGGGGGAAATGGGCCATGTTTGCCTCCTGTTTATATGAGAAGTACGCGGCAGGAGTTTGGATTGACCCGGGGATCGTATTTGACGAAACCAAAGGGTCCGGCGTCAATTACTGGGAGCCGTGGTATTTAGGGTACTACGCACCACCCTGGGATAATACATGGCGTAAAACAGGTTTGATTGAAGAGGCCAAAGGGCTTTATCCCCAGCTGATAGAAGACGGCTATGATCTCCATGAGCTGCATGCTTTGATGGCACCGCGGCCGTTTTTGGTGTCCGGAGGTTCCTCGGATCCCGAGGAGCGATGGATCCCCTTAAACCACAGCATTCAAGTCAACAAACTTTTGGGGTATACTGACCGGGTGGCGATGACGAATCGGGAGGAACATGCACCAAACGCCACATCGAATCGTCAAGTGGTTGATTTTTTGACGTATTTTTTAAAATAGGACAATTGCAAACGGGAACAAATGGAAAAAAATACAGAAATTGAATAAAAAAGAATATGCAAGAGGACGTAGTATTTGATGCGCTAGTCGTGGGATCGGGTATTTCGGGTGGCTGGGCGGCTAAGGAATTGACAGAACGGGGATTCAAAACGTTGCTCATCGAAAGAGGAAGGATGGTTCGGCACGTGAAGGATTACCCCACTGCCAATATGGACCCATGGGAATTCGATCATCGCTTGCGAAAAACGCGGACGGATGAGCAATCCAATCCCTTGATTAGCAAACATTACGCATATAATGAGGCCACACGGCACTTTTATATTCAAGATAGTGATCAGGAATATATACAAGAGAAACCCTTCGATTGGATCAGGGGGTTTCAGCTCGGGGGGAAATCTTTGTTGTGGGCCCGGCAGACACAGCGTTGGAGTGATTTCGAGTTTAATGCACCCAAAACCTACCAGTATGCGAGCGATTGGCCGATTCGCTACGACGATTTGGCGCCTTGGTATCGTCATGTCGAGCAATTCGTTGGCATTTCTGGAAATCGAGATGGCATCGAAAACATGCCGGATAGCGAAGTAGTGGGGGCTTTTGAAATGAATCAAGTGGAAAAGCACATTGCCGATGCGATTGCTGAACAGTATAGTGACCGAAAAGCCATCATCGGCCGCTCGGCGAATTTAGCCGGATTGAAAGTTCCTCAGAAACAACAAGGGCGGGCGGTTTGCATGGCGCGATCCATGTGTGAGCGCGGATGTCCATTTGGTGCATATTTCAGCTCGAATTCCAGTACCATTCCTTGGGCAGAGAAAACGGGGAACCTAAGCATCTTAACGGACACCATTGTCGAATCGGTGCACTACGATGAAGCCACAGGTAAGGCTACCGGCGTGCAGTGTATAGATGCCGCGACTGGAGAAAGAAAAACGTATCGAGCGCGGGTTATATTTTTAAACGCGGCCACATTGAATACCAATTTAATTTTACTGAACTCTCGTTCCGAGCGTTTTCCCGACGGATTAGGGAACGATCACGGTTTACTCGGACGTTTCATTGCTTTTCACAATTACAGAGGCCGTCTGACTGCGGACATGCCCGGTTTTATGGACAGTTATTATTACGGGCGTAGGCCCACCCAGGTATTTATACCGGCATTTAAAAACATTCACCAACCGGCAAAAGATTTCAAGGGCTCCTACTTGATTGCGTTTTCGGCTTATCGAGAAGGCTGGGGGCGGGCCGGGCAGGGAGAAGGATTAGGCGCTGCGTTTAAAGACCGCTTATTGGAGCCGGGCAGCTGGAAGGTTTCCATGATGATGCAAGGTGAGGTGATTCCTATTTATGACAATCACGTACGACTAGCCGAGAACAAGAAAGATAAATTCGGTCTGCCTCAGCTGATTACCTCTATCGGTTATACAGAGAATGATGTGGCGATGATGGAGGATTTTCTTCGGGAGGGGCGAGCCATGTTAGAAAAATCGGGTTGTCAAGATATCCAAGCATTCGATCAGCATGAAGCTTTCGGAAGACAACCGGGTCTGGAAGTACACGATGTGGGGGGCGTGCGTATGGGTAAAGATCCGAAGAACTCGATGTTGAACGCCTTTAATCAAATGCATGCCTGTGCGAATGTTTTTGTAACCGACGGGGCCTGCATGAATAGTATCGGTAACCAAAATCCTTCCCTCACTTTTATGGCATTAACAGCTAGGGCAGTAGATTATGCGGCTAATCAGCTTAAGGAGGGTAGATTATGAGTTTGAATTTGAAATCTGCAATGGTACGCTGCGGTTTTGTCGCATTGCTCTTTTTTCTCCTCGCCTGTCAGCGGGAGACGTCCGCAGACTTTAGTCACGGAGAACCCGAGTATCTCCAGGTAGGTGATGAATATCTGGAAATCGCAACGGTCGCGCAGGGGCTCGAAGTGCCTTGGGGTATGGGTTTGTTTGAAAACCAGCTTTTATTTACAGAAATCGGTGGCCAGGTGAAGTCCTTAAATCTGAACAACGGCCAGATGAAAACTATTCTCGTTTTACCGGATGTATTCACACGTACAACTCCGGGTTTGCTGGATCTAGTGGTACAGCAGCAAAAGGAAAAACCATATGTGTTTTTACATTATACCCGAAAACAAGACAGTCTGGTAGTGTCTACACTGATGCGGTACACCTATGATGGGCAAGAATTGATCGACCCCAAAGAGTTGCTGCAGATTAAAGGGGCGTTAGGTCACAATGGCGGGCGCCTTCTGTTGGACGATGACCTGCTGTATTGGGCGACTGGTGATGCGGCAGACAACACCCAGGCGCAAGATTCCACCACGTTAAATGGTAAAATACTTCGCATGCATTTAGACGGAAGTATTCCGACTGATAACCCCATTCCCGGCAGTTATGTCTATGCTTGGGGCTTCCGGAATATTCAAGGATTCACCATGACTCCGGAGGGCGATTTGTACAGTGCAGAACACGGCGACGCGATAGAGGACGAAGTGAACTGGGTGCGGCCCTTGCATAATTACGGCTGGCCCTTGATCGAAGGCCTGCACGATACGCCGGAAGAAGAGGCGGTGGAGGGCATCGAGCGCATGAGCGAGCCGATACGATCTTGGACACCGGTCATCGCACCTGCTGGCATGGCGTATTACGGCTCTGACGCCATTTCGCAATGGAAAGGATCCTTGCTGCTGGTCACCCTGAAAAGCCAATCGTTTCGCGTCTTGTCTTTGGATCAAGCAGGACACCAGATTCGCTCAGAGCGCGTCTATTTTTCCAACCGATATGGTCGGATCCGAACCGTTATAGCCGCGCCAAATGGGGATATTTATTTTTCTACCAGCAACCAAGACTGGAATCCACAGCCTGGGTTTCCATTGCCGCAGGACGACCGGATTATCCGATTACGAAAAACCTCAGCCGCACCTCAGCACGCCATTCAACAAGACGCTAACGGAGAAGATATATTGGCCGCCAATGATGGTGCGGTGTTGTATAAAAACTTTTGTGCGTCCTGCCATCAGCTGGACGGTCAGGGTGTTCCAGAAGTATTCCCGGCTTTACAGCAATCGGTTCTTGCGCAAGATGGCGATCAGTTTGCCCGGCTTCTTTTGACCGGTACAGCGGGAAGGGGGAAAGCCAGTGACGGTATAGCCTACCCACAAGATATGGCCAGCTTCGACTTTTTAAACGATCAGCAGCTTTCCGCGATTATAAATTATGTTAATTCCGAGTTTCTGAAAACTCAGCCAATTTCCGCACCGCAGGTTAATGCACAACGAGATGAAATTAAAAGCCAATAAAAGAAGGAATGTATTGCTGAAAATCCTGTCCGTCTTAGGGCCAGGGGTGGTTACCGCGGCATTGGTATTTGGACCGAGTAAGATGACGATTACCTCCAAAATGGGAGCTGACTTTTCGTTCGATTTACTCTGGGTGGTGGTGGTGGCTATTTTCTTCATGTTGATTTTTACGAATATGAGCGCTCGTATCGGTGCGAGCAACCGGGAAACCTTGCTCACGTTAATCCGCAGACGCATGGGGAAATGGAGCAGTTTGTTTATCGGTATCGGTATTTTTTTGGTGGCTACGTCCTTTCAAGCTGGCAACTCCACGGGCGTAGGCATTGCCTTAGGAGAAGCCACAGGTACGGACGCTGGGTTGTGGGTGATCCTCTTCAACCTGATGGGTATCGGGTTGTTATTTTTTCGGTCTTTTTATCGGGTTTTAGAAAAGGTGATGTTGACGTTGGTGATTTTGATGCTAGCTTGTTTTCTGACCACGGTGCTATTGATCGATATACCGGTGGGCGCGGTTTTGGGCGGATTGCGACCGACACTCCCCACAGGATCGATTGGGCTAGTTGTGGCCTTCATCGCGTCCTGCTTTTCCTTGGTGGGCGCATTTTATCAATCGTATTTGGTGCAAGAAAAACGCAAAACTTTGGGGGCAGATGAAATGGAACTGGACCGTCCTTTTTTAAGCAGCACCGTGGGGATTCTTATTCTCGGACTGATGAGTGCCGTGGTGTTAATCTGTGCAGGTGCCGTGTTGCACCCCGCAGGCATTCGGGTAAATTCTGCATCGGAAATGGGCTTGGCACTCGCGCCACTATTCGGTGATATGGCCAGTCATTTGTTTTTAGTGGGGTTATTCGGAGCATCTTTTTCCTCTCTCGTTGGAAATGCGGTGTTGGGAGGCTCCTTATTAGGTGATGCTTTGGGCTTGAAGAGCGGATTGGAGAATAATAAAGTGAAGGCGCTTATTGCGCTTGTGATGTTGTTTGGTGCGGTCATTTCTGTAGTGTTCAATCATTTGCCTTTAGAACTGATCGTGCTGGCGCAAAGTGTGACGATATTTTTAGTGCCGTTTATCGGCTTTTCGATTTGGTGGATGGCCGGTCAGTCGGATATTATGGGGGAGCAGGTGAACACCCCTTTTCAGCGTGTTGCAGGTGCAGTGGGTTTACTGCTGATTGTGCTGCTGGCGGTCGTAAATTTTGATGTATTGTTTCTTACTTCTTAAACTTTTGGATAATGGATTTAACACAATTGGAGCAGCGGTATAGTGAGCCTTCCGCTGCCTTACTGCATGATGTGGAGAAAATAGACGGCGAGGTGATGATTTTGGGTATAGGAGGGAAAATGGGTATCAGTATGGGGCGGCTGCTGGTCGAAGCGTTTAAAAAAATAGGGCGCACGGACAAAGTCTACGGTGTATCTCGATTTAGCGATCAGCGCAGTTTGCAACAGGTAAAAGATAGTGGTGTCCATCCTATCGTTTGTGATTTACTCGATGAGGATCAATTGGCGGGTTTGCCTGAGGTGCCCAATGTGATATTTTTAGCGGGACACAAGTTCGGTACTACCGGCAATGAAGATTTTACCTGGGCGATGAATACCTATCTCCCGGGGCGGGTAGCCGATAAATTTAAAGGATCGCGTATCGTGGCCTTCTCCTCGGGGAATGTCCTGCCATTTGTTCCCCTTTCTGAAGGAGGAGTCGATGAGGATCAAACGCCAGAGCCTGTAGGTGAATATGCCCAATCCTGTTTGGGACGAGAGCGGATTTTCCAGTATTTCTCTAAGAAGAACGGAACCCCGACATTAATTTATCGCCTGAATTATGCAGTCGATTTTCGGTACGGCGTGTTGATGGAGATTGGTAAAGCGGTTTGGGAAGGTCGACCGGTTGATTTACGCAGTCAGAATGTGAATGTCATCTGGCAAGGTGATGCGAATGAAATGGCGATCCGAAGCTTATTGCATTGCACTTCTCCGGCCAAGGTGTTGAATATTACGGGGCCCGAAACCTTATCCACACGCTGGATCGCAGAGCAGTTTGCCAGGTTATTCGGAAAAACAGCGCTGTTCGAAAACCACGCAGCACCCAGTGCCTTGTTAAACAATGCATCGGCCTCACACCGCTTATTCGGTTACCCTCGAGTTACCATTCGAGAGGTCATCGAGATCAATGCGGCTTGGATCGCAGCCGGCGGCGAAGATTTGGGTAAACCCACGCATTTTCAAGAAAGAGAAGGTAAATTCTAAATACCATTCAGGGTGATTCCCTAATCGCTCCCCTTCGGGATGTGAGGGGCCTTTTAGGGGAATATGAACAGCTGTAATTATGAGAAAATTAGACAAAAAACATAAAGCATTTTTAATGCAAGGAACAGTGATTCCTGCGCATCCGCTGGCGCTCACCGAGCAAAGGGAGTTAGACGAGGCGGCCCAACGCCGCTTGACACAATATTATCTGGCGAGCGGGGCAGGGGGCATCGCTGTGGCGGTGCACTCCACACAATTTGAAATTCGAGACCCGAAAATAAATCTCTTGGAGAAGGTGCTTGCGCTGGCGATTGAGGAGATTGAAAAGGCAGCACTAGACCGTCCCTTTCTTAAAATCGCGGGGGTATGTGGCCCGACGGAACAAGCGGTCGCTGAGGCCCGCTTAGCGAAGGGATTGGGGTATGATTTAGGCTTGTTGAGCATGGGCGGCTTGCAATCGTGGACAGAGGCAGAGATTCTAGATCGCGTCCGAGCCGTAGCCGAAGAGATTCCCGTTTTTGGTTTTTACCTGCAGCCGTCAGTTGGTGGGCGTGTGTTCAGCTTTGAGTTTTGGCGGCAATTTGTAGATATCGAGGGCGTCGAAGCCATCAAATGTGCGTCATTTAACAGGTACCAGACCTTAGACGTCATGCGGGCCTTAGCGGATTCTTCCAGATATCAGGATGTCGCAATGTATACCGGCAACGACGACAATATCGTAGCCGATCTGCTAACGTCCTACCGCTTCCCGAAAAAGGAGGGCGGTGGTGAGGTGGTTTTGGAATTTAAGGGTGGATTACTGGGGCACTGGGCGGTTTGGACACAGCGCGCCGTGGAGCTGCTCAAGGAGATTAAACGCGTGAAGCAGGACGGGACCGCATCGGATCACGCTCGTATGCTCTCCAAAGGGATTGAAGTGACCGATTCGAATGCTGCTTTTTTTGACCCCGCTCATGATTTCGCGGGTTGTATCCCTGGAATTCATGAAGTCTTAAGACGGCAGGGACTACTACGTGGAACCTGGTGCTTGAATCCCGAAGAGGTGCTGTCTCCTGGGCAGTATGAGGAAATTACTCGCGTATACTCGCAGTA
>DXCW01000058.1 GCA_019115805.1 Candidatus Sphingobacterium stercorigallinarum | reverse complement strand
CTTTTTTCTCGGTAAAATTTTCATAGGTTTAGTTTGTGATAATCTTTCGGTTATCTATTTTTTTTATACCTTTGCGAATCTTGGTAAAATATTATTAAGCTTAAAAAACATACAAAAACCATAAATTATTTACGTTTAGACAATGAGTAACGGGCTGATTAAATTTTTTGTGATAGTGGTTTCCTTAGCGTGCCTCTACTCCATATCATTCACTTTTGTAACAAGAAAAGTCGAAAAAGATGCAGCGGAATACGCTCAAGGGGATTTGGCGAAAGAGCAAGCTTATTTGGACTCTATTGCTGGTGAGGTCGTCTACAATTTAGGCGTCGCAAAATTCACCTATCGGGAAGCCAAAGCAAATGAAATTGCTTTAGGGCTTGACTTGAAAGGCGGAATGAACGTCACCATGGAAATCTCTTTGGATGAGTTGATCGCAAATCTTGCAGATAACCCTAAAGACGAAAACTTCAACAAAGCGCTTGAGACTGCAGTTGCGAAAAGTAGGAGCACCAACACGTCATTAATTGACCTGTTTTTAACCGAATACGCCGCTACTGGTGCCGGTACGCCGATCGCAAAATTCTTTGCGACCACGGACAACGCGAGCTTTATCAGTGGCAACAGCTCCGAGTCAGAAGTGCGTAACTTCTTGAACCGCGAGGCAGATAATGCAATCCAAAATTCGTTTAAAGTACTTCGTACCCGGATTGACAAGTTTGGCGTGGCCTCACCGAACATTCAGATTCAACAGGGTACCAACCGCATCTTGGTCGAGCTCCCTGGGGTGAGCGACGAAGAGCGCGTACGCAATCTTCTACAGGGTTCTGCGAAATTAGAATTCTATCAGACGCACAATAACGTCGAAATTTATCCCCTGTTACAAAACATCAATAACACGCTTGCCTCATCGTTGAAGAACGATCAACCGGCGCAGACAGCCACCACCGATTCAACCGCTGTAGCTTCGGCAGATTCTACCGGGCAAGCAGAAGAAGAAAATTTATTAGCGCGTCTAGGCGCGAATCAAAACGATACCGCCGAAACGGATTCTTCTTCAGATCAAATGGATGCAACCTTAATGGCTAACAATCCATTATTTGCGATCCTGAGCCCCGCTACGTACCCCGGTCCCAATGGTCAACAGCAGTTACTACCGGGAGCCGTCGTAGGTTACGCTCAACTGAAAGACACGGCGCGTGTAAACAGTTATCTTGCCCGTCCGGAAGTTCGCACAATTCTTCCTGGGAACTTACGATTATTATGGGCCGTTAAACCCGATAGCCGCACACCGGATATCTTGTCCCTATATGCGATCAAAACCACAGGTAGTGAAAACGGACCGGTCATGGCTGGTGATGTCATTACCGATGCTCGTGACGGCTTTGACCAAAATAATCGTCCGATTGTTTCCATGGAAATGAATGCAGAAGGTGCACGTCAGTGGCGTCGGGTTACAGCTCAGGCGGCACAGAACAGTGATAATATCGCTATTGTGTTAGATGGCGTGGTCTACTCAGCACCGACTGTAAATGAGGAAATTCCAAACGGCAACTCACAAATCTCCGGAAATTTCACCATCGAGGATACGAAAGATTTAGCTAACGTATTGAAAGCTGGACGTCTTCCAACAACAGCAAAAATTGTTGAGGAAGCCATCGTCGGACCTTCTCTTGGTCAAGTTGCTATCGATTCGGGAATCAATTCTGCGGTTATTGGTTTCATTGTGGTGATGGCGTTTATGATTGCCTATTACAATAGAGCCGGTATCGCTGCGAATATTGCGGTGATTTTCAACGTGTTCTTTTTATTAGGGGTCTTAGCCTCACTTGGCGCAGTGCTTACGTTGCCCGGAATCGCAGGTATCGTATTGACCATGGGTACCGCAGTCGATGCAAACGTACTGATTTATGAGCGTATGCGTGAGGAGCAAGCATTGGGCAAATCCATGCGACAAATTGTTGCCGATGGCTACAAGCATGCCATGCCGTCGATCTTAGACTCGCAGATTACTACGTTCTTGGTCGGTCTTATTTTGTTCTTCACCGGTAGTGGCCCCGTACAAGGTTTTGCCACAACATTAATGATCGGTATTATTACCTCGTTATTCACCGCGATATTCATCACCCGTATTATTTTTGAATACATGTTGAATCGCGACATGAAGATTACTGTCGCTTTCCCGTGGTCGAGTAACACCTTAAAAAACACAAAATTTAATTTCATCGGAAAACGCAAAATCGCCTATGGCGTGTCGCTCGTAGCTATTGCGATTTGTGCTGTTGTGATTTTCACCAAAGGATTCTCTTATGGAGTGGATTTCCAAGGTGGTCGTACGTATACCATTCGCTATGACCAGGATGTTAACTTAGAGGAGATTCGCCAGAGCCTCGATGAGGTATTCGGTACCACCACAGAGGTTAAAACTTTTGGTGGCGACAACCAACTTCGCGTCACTACTTCCTATTTAGTTGAAGAGACCAGCGATCAAGCGGATCAAGAGGTGCTGGGCAAATTAAACGAGGGACTGACGGCAGTTTCAGGAAGCGATTACGAAATTCTATCGCAACAAAAGGTTGGTCCTACTATCGCCAGCGATCTTCGTGATCGTTCGATCTATGCCGCCATCTTTTCGGTATTAGTCATTGCACTCTATATTTTAATCCGTTTCCACAAATGGCAGTATTCAGTGGGTGCCGCATTGGCGACCATACACGATGCCATTATCTTATTGGGACTGTTCTCGATATTAGACGGTTTGGTTCCTTTCTCTTTGGATATCGACCAGCACTTTGTTGCTGCTATCCTAACGGTATTGGCCTACTCGGTGAACGACACGGTAGTCGTATTCGATAGGTTGAGAGAATATTTGCGCAAACCGAATGCCGAGCAGGAATCTATGCAAACGACGGTTGATAAGGCAATTAATTCCACACTAAGTCGAACGATCATCACTTCATTGACTATTATATTCGTACTAGCGGTACTGTTTATCTTTGGCGGTGAGGTCATTCGTGGGTTCTCCTTTGCTATATTGATTGGTATTGTGGTGGCAACCTACTCATCCATCTTCTTGGCTGCGCCAAGTGTATACGACATGAGTGGTGGCAAACACTTTGCAGACTCGGCGAAGCGCAAGGAAAAAGTGACTGCAAAAGTCGTTACACCGTAACACGCTTAAACATATTCAGTAGAAAAAATGTCTTACCTCGGTAGGACATTTTTTTTGTCAGAATCGTGTTGATTGTTCGCTTTATCACAATCATCCTAGTTATTTTTAGTAGTTTTGTTTAAAAAAAACTTCATGAGACATCCATTCGCTCTTTCCTCATTCGCCTTAAGCGCATTGCTTTTGACAATGAGTTGTACGAATTCTTCTTCGACGAATACTGATCAGGCAGCTGCGGGAAGCACTACTGAACAACAGGCTACAGCGCCTTCTACCGCGCCGCATGCAACGCCACCGGCGAGTACGCCGATCCCACAGTCAGCTACTGAAGCGGCGAGTAGCATTCCCGATTTCACTTTCTACAAAGTAAAATCAGGCATCTCTTACACCAAAGCAGATATCCCTGAAAATAAGAACACCGTATTTTTGCTCTTTGATCCCGGATGTAATCATTGCCAACAAGAGACCGCCGCGCTAGCAAAGAACTACGAGAAAATCAAAGACGTTAATATTCTGTATGTGTCGATGAACGACCCGGCTTTGATGACACAATTTTTCAGCACCTTTGGTAAAGAGTTGGAAGGAAAGGCCAATGTGGAGATGCTTTGGGATCGAAACCAAGACTTTATCCAACGTTTTCACATTCCAGACATGTTCCCGGCGAATTACGTATACGGACCGGACGGGCAGTTGAAAGCGTATTGGGAAGGGGAAAAATCCATTGATGAAATCATTGCAGCTTTCACGAAATGAGAATCGCAATAAATGGTTTCGGACGCATCGGACGGCATACACTTCGTAACCTCTTATTACGTGAGCTGAACGACATAGAGGTCGTTGCCATTAACGATCTCACCGACGCGCAAACGCTCGCTCATTTACTAAAATACGATTCTGTTCACGGTCCTATCCCCTTGCCTACTTCATCTCAAGACGATGTATTGATAGTAGGCGATCGGAAGATCCCTATTTATAAGCACGCTCAACCGAAAGACCTACCTTGGAAGGATCTGGGTGTCGACTTGGTCATTGAGTCTACTGGCAAATTCCAAAGAAAAGCACAAGCCGCGGAACATCTGCAAGCTGGGGCCGCTCAGGTTTTGATTTCCGCCCCCTCTCCTGATCGGGACGTGCCTACGGTAGTACTTGGCATTAACGACGAGCTTATGGATTGGTCCGCGCCGATTTTTTCTAATGCATCCTGTACCACCAATAACGTGGCACCACTGATTAAGATATTGGATGAGAATTGGCACATTCAGGATGGGTATATCACGACAGTGCATTCGATGACGGGTGACCAGAATCTACACGACGCACCGCATCGTGATCTCCGACGTTCTCGGGCGGCATCTGCATCGATCATTCCCACGACAACCGGTGCAGCAAAAGCCATTACCAATGTATTCAGCCATCTCGATGGAAAGTTAGGTGGAGCGGGTATTCGCGTTCCGGTATTGAATGGCTCGTTGACGGATTTCACCTGTACACTCGCAAAACCGACTAGCGTAGAAGAAATCAATCAGAAATTCAAAGAGGCGGCCGACGGACCGTTAAAAAACATTCTCTATTATACGCAGGACCCCATCGTTTCGATTGATATCATCAACAATCCATACTCTTGTGTATTTGATTCCAGTTTGACTAGCATTGTAGGCGGACTTGTGAAAGTAGTCGGCTGGTACGATAATGAATTCGGATACGCCAATCGTTTAGTGGATATATTGGAGAAACTTTCCCATCGGAAATCATCATGATGAGAACGCGTTTTGGAGAAACACGTGACATGGTGCGTTGTAGTGAAAACTACAATTCACCATACACCCCTAATCCAAACAGCGCAAAATCGTACTTGACCGGATCTTTCGGATCAAATTGACGCAGTTCATGGGTCAATGCTACCGCTGCTTTCCAATTCACGCGATCGCTTTCCATAAGCCGCAATTTCTGGGCAACACGTACGACATGTACGTCACAAGGACAAATCAGTTCACTGGCGTCAATTTTTGTCCATAGCCCAAAGTCTACACCGCGGGTATCCTTACGCACCATCCAACGCAAAAACATATTTAAACGTTTACAACTGGATTTCTGGGCAGGAGAACTGATGTGCTTCCGCGTACGATACGGATAATCGGGTAAGGAGAAAAAGTAAGACTTAAAATGGTTCAATCGGTACTCCATCGTGAGATCTTCCGAAGACGCGGGGGGTACAAACGCCTCTTCCAAACTGTTAAATCGCCGATAATGTTGTTTAAGGAAAGAAAGAAAGTATAGTAGATCGGTGTCGTTAAATGTGCGGTGTTTGAACCCCAACATCGCGCGTAAGTCCATCTCACTGTGATCGTGCACAAACCGGTAAGGTTCACCGTCCATTCGTGCGATTAATTCGGTGCATTTATTAATGATGGTTTTTCGCTGTCCCCAACCGAGAATACTCGCAAAAAAGCCCATAATTTCAATGTCTTCACGCCGTGTGAATCGATGGGGAATTGAAATGGGATCATTGGCGATAAAATCTGGCGTATTAAACGCCTCGACCTTGCGATCCAGAAAATCTTTCAACGATAAACTCATGAGGAACTCCGCAATAAAAAAAGCCCAACCTATTGATTAATCTCTCTCCAGATTAAATCTTTCAATGCTTGAATATTTTTACCGCTAACCGATGAAATGAACAGATAGGGAATGTCTTGCGGAACCTGCGAGGACATCTCTGTCTCCAGCTCCTGATCCAACATATCTGATTTGGTAATCGCCAAAACTCTCGGCTTATCCAATACCTCTGGATTATAGGCCGTTAATTCACCAAGCAAAATCTGATATTCCTCGTCAATGGTTCGATCGGTATCTGCAGGCACCATAAACAGCAATACAGAATTTCGTTCAATATGCCGCAAAAAACGGTGTCCTAAACCTCTTCCCTGCGAAGCGCCCTCAATAATACCCGGGATATCGGCCATCACGAAAGATTTATTATCTCGATAACTTACGATGCCGAGATTGGGAACCAAAGTGGTGAACGGATAGTCCGCAATCTCGGGCTTGGCAGCCGAAACCACTGACAATAGGGTTGATTTCCCAGCATTTGGAAATCCAACCAGCCCCACATCGGCCAGCACCTTTAATTCTAAAACCACCCATTGCTCGATTCCTGGAATGCCGGGTTGCGCATAGCGCGGCGTTTGAACCGTAGCGGACTTAAAATGCCAATTTCCCAATCCGCCTTTCCCTCCTGAGGTCAGTATTTTGGTTTCACCATCCTCGGTGATTTCGAAAAGCACCTCACCGGTTTCAGCATCCTTAGCTACAGTCCCCAGTGGAACCTCTAAGATTTCATCTTTCCCATCGGCACCGCTGCGTAGGGCCAGACCGCCTGGCTCTCCATTTTCGGCAATAATATGCTTACGGTATTTAAGATGCAGAAGCGTCCAATGTTGTGACGAACCTTTAAGTATGATGTGACCGCCACGACCGCCATCGCCTCCGTCCGGTCCGCCTTTAGCGGTAAACTTATCACGATGCAGGTGAGCAGATCCCGCTCCTCCTTTTCCCGAGCGACAACATACTTTTACATAATCTACAAAATTCGATCCCTGCGCCATGACTTCTACCGTAAACTAAATTAATAATTATCAATCACCTGAGTGAGTTCATTGAATATCCCATCGATACTCCCCACCCCACTTACCTTGGTCAACTTACCTTGATTTTCGTAAAAAGGCAAGACCTTAATGGTTTTATTAAAATATTCCTCAATTCGCTTTGTGAGTTTGTCCGCCGCATCATCAGCGCGTCCAGAGATTTCCTGACGTTTAGCGATACGTTGCGTCAGCTCCGCTTCGTCTACGTCCAAGGCAATCACACCCGTAATCTCACTTCCAATGGATTTCAATGAGTCATCCAACGCCTCTGCTTGTGCAACTGTACGTGGGAATCCATCAAAAATGAATCCTTTGGCTTGGGGATTACTTTTTATTTCCTCCTCCAACATCGCAATGGTTATCGAATCGGGCACTAATTTCCCGTCCGCTATGATTTGACTGACTTGCTGACCAAGCTCCGTTTGCTGCTTGATATGTCCACGGAACATATCACCGGTGGAAATATGATGCAATCCATATTTTTCTAACAATTTGGCAGATTGGGTACCCTTACCTGCCCCAGGAGGTCCAAATAATACTAGGTTTAGCATAATATGTTGTTAATTATTTTTGCGTAAAAAACAAAAGCCTAATCCGGGTTATGAATTA
>DXCW01000057.1 GCA_019115805.1 Candidatus Sphingobacterium stercorigallinarum | reverse complement strand
ATTGTCCAGCTAACTTGGACAAATCCATATGCATATGTTGCCGCGTGATTTCGACAAGTCCGGGATTGAAACCCGCTTCACCGATCGATAATACAAACTGAAAACTAATCACTCGAGCAACCATCCGCCCCAAGGTGACTAAATCGCGTTGCTTAACCGGCTCTTGGATATCGATATCCAATTGTGCTGGGAAAAACGGAGCAGCTAATTCGGTGAGTTTTTGCGTTTTCAAATAGGTTAAAAGATTCCGCTCTTTCGCTCTGCGCATGGTTTTTAAGATCGACTCTGCTACTTGCGAATACAACATTTCATTCGATCCCTCGAAGATCTGGAAGGGCCTGCTGTCCACAACCGCTCGTCCGGCAATGTGATCCAGGCGATAGCCATTTGCTCCAGCCAACTGCAGGGCAATTTGTGCAGACTCTTGCATCAAATCCGTAACCAATGCTTTCACACTGTTTGCGTCTACGGCATGTCCAGATAAATCAAAATCAATTGAACTGACTTTAGTACTGTAGGCACACATGCCAGAACATATGGTATAGGCAGCTTGTAAGCGAGACAATTGAAATTTCACCGCATCCACTTCATTCAGGCGTAGGCCGGATACACGGCGCTGTTGCGTATGTTGCAACGTTTCATCCAGTAAACGCTTAATGAAGCCCATTCCCATGCCTGGAAATTGTAATCTACTCCGATGCAAGGTATCTAGCATTAACTTAATGCCTGTACTTTCGGGATTAAGTTTCTGATTGGCCGGTACGGCTATGTCGATTTCGTTTACACCGTAAGGAATCGCATATAGCCCTAAATTATTATAACGCTGGCTGACTTTAATCTTTTGTTCACTTTTCGCCTCTTCGGTCACGAAAAAATCGATGTCCCGAACCAGGTCGCCTTTTTCGGTCCGTTTACGTGCGGTAACTAACCAATAATCGGCAGCTCCGGTAAGACCCTGCCAGTGTTTTTGCCCCTTGATTCTGTACACTTCATCTTGGAAATTATAAGCGGTTTGCATATTTAAGGCATCGCTACCATAAGCTTTCTCCGTGATCATCAATCCCCCCATGGCCTTCTCCTCTAAAAATCTCCGGAAAATGGTGTCTTTCACCGATACGTCTCCGTATTTCGCCAGGGGTTCAATAAATAACGCAATATTAATCCCAAAAATAAGCGATAAGGACAGCGACTCGTAAGACGCTGCAGAAAGAACGCCTAAACATTCTTTCACTAAGGAACCTCGGCCTCCATGTAAGGTAGGAATGGCTACAGAAAGCGGCTTCAAATCCATTATTTCACTGAGCATAGCCGCTGGTAAATCACGCTGCAAACTGAGTGTGTTGAAGTCGTATTTCGTGTTGAATAAATAGGCAAACTTTTCTTTCATCGATGCGAGAAAGAGATCAAAATCCGTTTGCTCTAAAACATTAATCATAGTCGTTTATTAAATTTTCTTTTTTTTTATCCCTTGAGCAGTTGCGTCGCGTTCAGCCGTCCGGTCTATCCGCGCAATCGTACATCGTTACACCTCAAATCCGGCATTGCCTGCTGCAACCCCATTTCTGTTGGGCTACGAAGACATCAGTATATAACGAAATGCAACTGTTCCAATACAAATATCGAGATTATTGATGGCACTTGTTATTTTAATTCGTACAATAAATAGGACAAATCGTGCATATCTAAAGAAATTTAACTGGCTGTCTCTCGATACAATGTCGGAGACATGCCGGTTATCTTTTTGAAAATACGAGAGAAATAAGAAGGGTCGGTAAAGTCTAATTCGTAGGCGATGTCTGCAACGCTTTTCGTGGATTCGACCAATAGCAATTGTGCATGCATAATGAGCACTTCCAAAATAATGTCTTTGGAGGACTTTTTAAACACCGAGGAGACGCATCGATTCAAGTAATTCGACGATACGGCTAGCCGATCGGCGTAAAAAGATAAGTGTTTCTGCTCCTTAAAATTTTTGTATACCAATTGCTTAAAGCGTACCGCAATTTCCTGTCTCCGCGTGAGTTTTTTATTGGCATCGGAGAGCTTAATGACCTTCAGTAAAATAGATTTCAATAGGCTGTCTGACAACTCTCTATATGGGTTTTTGCTCCGTATTTCGTTAAACAGCTGGCGAAGCAAAGCCTCCAAATCTAGATTTTCGTTTACCGATAAATTGAGCAGCGGGCTGACACTGAATATGTTTAGAATTTCGTGTTCTCTAAAAAGTGCTGTCATCGCATTATCATTAATCAACACACAATGCCCTTGGGCGAGTTTGTCGACCGAACTAATGGCGGAGATATTTCCGTAATTGCTGATGAGCACAGCTGGCGCTTGTACGGTGTATACCTCAGGTCCAATTTGATGCTTAAAATATCCCTTCGTCAGGTGAACCACTAGATTGTAACCGAAAAATATCGGCGGGATCGGAATATCCAAATGGGGCGCGATCTCGCTCAAGCGAAACACTTTTACGGGTGAATGTATATGCTTCAGGTGATCTAGACTTCCGGACATGAACCGGTCTACGAATTCATCTGCATTTACCTGTTTTTCCATATTGACTGAAGATCAAAAGACCGGTTAAATTTACGGTAATTTTTTCGAAACCGGAAAGTCGAACTCCCCTCGCCCCACAGGACGCGACAGGACCGAAAATGACGATCTGGTTTTCCATTCGATTGGACGCCTTTGGAACTAGTCTTTGGAAATTATTCTATCTTTGAGTGCGCGTGATATTGCCTTTAAATTCGACGTCATATGCATCAAAACAACTACAAACGGATAGTTAAACTCGCGATCCCAGTGATTCTCGCTAATGCATCCGTGCCGCTCTTAGGATTGGCCGATACGGCCGCAATCGGACAGACAGGCGCTGCTGCGGATTTAGGTGCTATAGCTTTAGCATCGCTTATCTTCAATTTCGTTTACTGGGGTTTTGGCTTTTTACGTATGGGAACGACTGGCTTTATTTCCCAAGCTTTGGGGGCAAACGATAAAAATGAAGTCGACGCGGTCTTTTTCAGAGCGGTGCTACTGGGCTTGATTATCGGATTGGTTTTGATCATTCTGCAAAAAGGAATTGGCGAATTGGCTATTCATTTGCTCAACGGTAGCACGGAAATTAAATCTTTGGTCCGAGATTATTTCTACATTCGGATATGGGGAGCGCCGGCTACACTGATTACCTTTACCCTATTGGGGACGCTGATTGGTGGAGGATGGACCAAGCAGCTCTTGCTGTTGCAACTGTTTTTAAACGGATTGAATGTGCTGCTTAATCTACTCTGTGTTTTAGTGTTTGAAATGGGGGTAAAAGGAATCGCCTTAGGAACATTATTAGCAGAATGGTCGACCCTTTGTTTCGGATTGTACATGGTGTTGCGCCAATTAGGTATACATCAGGTCAAGGAACGCATCGGGATACTTTGGCAACAGATCATGGATCGCGCGAAGTTGATAAGTATGGTTCGCGTGAACTCCGACATCATGATTCGAACTTTAGCATTATTGAGCGGTTTTGCTTGGTTTGCCAATCAAGGCGCTGCTTTTGGAGACACCACGTTAGCGGCGAACCATGTTCTGCTCCAATTTGTCTCGCTATCGGCATTTTTCCTGGACGGTTATGCCCATGTGGCAGAAATGCTCACTGGAAAAGCCTTTGGTGCGCGAGATATACGCACGTTCTCACGCGAGGTAAGGGATTCGAGTCGCATCGCCGGCATTACGGCACTGTGTTTAGCCTTGATCATCTATAGTCTCGGTGCCCCCTTAGTGGCGCTACTCACGCAAGATCTCGAGGTTCAGCGTGTGGCTTCCCAGCACGTGATTTACGCCGCTATCTATATTGCGCTTTCTTTTGGTGCCTTTCAACTCGACGGGGTGTTCATCGGGATTACCAAAAGTAAACAAATGCGGAATGCGACACTCGCCTCATTATTGGTTTTTTTGTTGCTAGCCAACGGGTTGTCTCCGATATGGGGGAATGCCGGGCTCTGGATCAGCTTCATTGCGTATGTCGTGGCTCGGGCACTGTTCTTATGGTATTACTATGTTGAAATCAGAAAAGAGTTACACACTGCCGCCCCAAGTCGTGGCTAAAAGTGGATATCCTGATAAAACGCAGTGGCGGCTTCTGCATCGGGCATCAATTTGCCTTGCTCCCATTTTACAGGTAAAACCGCCGGACGACAAGTAATGTCAAATCGCGTGCCCATCACCCCTCGTGGATTAAAGAACAATGTCGACCACCAGTCGCCGTGTTCATCTTGGAAGATGTTGTTATGCCCGCCCTCAATGATCGCTGGATAGCGGGGCCCGTACGGACCATAAACAGCATCAGCACTTGCCACGATGACATCGTAACTGTGTAGCACCGAATCCTTTTTGTCATCCCGGATATAAGAATAGCTCCCATCATCTTGCGGAACGGACCATACCGTTTGTAACAAATGGTACTGACCATCGTGCTTTTCAATCCACACCCCTTCAATGTACGGCTCGCTGGCATAGGGTGTCTCTTCAATCCGTCTAAAGGGCTCGGCTAAGCCATCTAACTGTTCGTTCATTTTGGCGATAAAGTGGTTATGCCCCACTAGATACACCGAACCGTCATCATCTTCAAAAAGGCTCAAGTCTATATTTTCGAATATCGCTTGTTCTGCATTCCCTTGAATATTGCGATAGGGCCCCTCGGGTTTGCCCGAGATGCTCTCTAACACGAAGGAACCGTTACCGCCATTCAGGCAAGCCACCATTAGCCATTTGTCTTTACTTTCAATATAATGCAATTCAGGAGCCCATACCGCGCGGTAGATGGAATCCAAAGGATCTCCGTTCAACGACTGGGCTCCGGGCTTGATCGGACTTCCTTTTTTTTGCCAGGGGGCAGCATCCTCATCGAAGGACCAGATTCTTCCCATCTCCTCCCAATTTTTCATGTCTTTGGAACGCCACAAATATAAACCGTCATTGTAGTCCCAGCAGTGCGTTTGCCCGACGAATTCTCGATCGGGACTAGCGGTAGTACCGGTTAGGTAATAGAATCCATCGGCTGCGTGATAGGTCACGTAGGTGTCCCGCATCCAAACATCCAAAATGGGTTTTACAGAACCGGGAACGGTCAACCGTTCTTCGCCCACTGGCGCTGTGGGATCGCTCAGCTGTGGGGTTTCTTTGTCTCCATTTCCGGAACAGCCGAGAACCGACAATAGGCAAAAAACTAAAATCAGTCTTTGTAGCCGCGTATTATTTTGCATTAAAAAAATCATTCGTTGTGTTTAGGTGTTGTGTCTATGACGCGTAGGCATTGGGTTCAATCAAATTTGTCTACCCGTCATGAAATGTTTAAGTTACAAAAAAAGAAGCTACTATGGAAAAACAACGCGTACTGATTATCGGAGCTAATGGGAAAATTGGACGTTTGGTGTGTCAAAAGATGGCCAAATCTGCTTATTTTGAACCTGTCGCGGCCATCCGTGACGAGGATCAAGCGCCGTACTTCAAGGAACTGAGCGTGATGCACCGGCTGATCGACCTGGAGGGTGCTGTGGACAATCTCATCACACACATGGAGGATATTCAAGCGATCGTTTTTACCGCTGGGTCGGGAGGAACTACTGGGTTTGACAAAACCTTATCGGTCGACTTAGACGGGGCTGTCAAATGCATGGAGGCTGCGGAATCCGCTGGTGTCAGGCGATTTGTGATGGTAAGTGCTGTCCATGCGGACAATCGAGGTGCTTGGGAAGCGACTGGAATTAAACCGTATTATATCGCGAAGCACTATGCGGATCGCGCATTGAAAGCCAGTCCGTTGGATTATACCATTTTACGTCCAGCGAGGCTTTTAGACGGTCCGGGAACGGGACAGATTGCCATTGATAGTCAATCGGGCGCGCCTTTGGAGATTTTTCGAGAAGATGTCGCCGAAGTTATTTTACACGTACTACCTGAGCGGCGTTTCATTGGAAAGACGATGGATTTAATACAGGGAGACCGCTCCATTGAAGATGAATTGGCTGGTCTATGATATCACTTATGAAAATTACAACACATACGTTCGGTACTGTAAAGGCTGCCGAGGTACAGTCCACCGAACTACGCATTAGCGATGTACAGGAAGCATTAGACCTTATGGGCGATCTATATTACCAAGGTTTTGATATGATCATTCTACAACGTCAGCAACTCGCTCCTGAGTTTTTTGACTTGAAAAGCAAACTGGCCGGTGAGATCTTGCAAAAGTTTTCGAACTACCGGATGCGCCTGGCTATTTTGGGCGACTTTGACACGGAATCCAGCGGGAGCTTTCGGGATTTCGTCAGGGAAAGTAATCAAGGCAAGCAGGTGCAATTTGTACGATCCTTAGAAGACGTCCAGTAAACGGCGAGGGAGTAACGTCCCCCAGATATGGTGTTGCGCAGTACGGCGTGATATTTTACCGCATTGATTTGTCAGGAGATCAATCATTGAGTAAATTAGTGGCAAAAAAATGGATCTATGCCGGAAGTGATGGTACGTTTGGAGCAGGTAGAGAAGTCTTACCCTGCAGGCGATAGCACAATCAAAGCGCTCGAACCGACGACCGTGGACTTTCATAAAGCAGAGTTGACGCTTATTATGGGGCCTTCGGGATCCGGTAAGACGACCTTGTTGTCTATTTTAGGTTGCGTGATTTATCCAAGCGCTGGTCAAGTCTATTACGGAGATGAGAATGTCGCCGAGTTAAATCCAAATCAACTTGCCGAGTTAAGGCTTCAAAAAATTGGGTTCGTCTTCCAACAATTCAACCTGATCGAACCCCTTAGCGCCTTAGAAAACACCATGCAGCCCCTCCTATTACAAGGTGTTTCTCGAAATCAGGCGCGCCAACAAGCGGAGGCCGCATTGCGGGAGATGGGCTTAGCCGATCGGATTCATAATTTACCGATGAAACTCAGTGGTGGGCAAAAACAACGTGTGGCGATCGCTCGCGCACTGGTGACTGAACCCGAGTTGGTGCTCTGCGATGAGCCCACGGCCTCGTTAGATGCGAAAAGTGCGGGTATGGTCATGGAGGAACTGGCAAGGCTGAGCAAAGGTGGCAAGGCAGTTGTCGTGGTGTCGCATGATCTGCGCTTACGTAAGTACGCGGATCGCGTTATTTATGTGGAGGAAGGAAGGGTATCAAACAGCATTTCAAATGAAGAAGATTATCGTTAAGTGGAGCACGATCTGGAGTTACCTGTTCCTGATAGTGCTTAGTAGTTGCTCATCGAGCCCAGATCAAAAGGAACAGCAACCGACCGAGCCCTGGTCGCTTCGTACAGTGGTAGCGGTTGGAAAAGTCGTGCCTGAAGGAGGATGGCAAGTGGTCGCCTCTCCGGTGCAAGGGCGCATCGATGAAGTACTTGCTCGTGAGGGGGATACCCTGAGGGCGGGTCAAGTGATTTTCCGCTTAGCACAACATCATGAAGATCTGGATGTTCGTCAGCATCGATTTGCATTGGAAAACATGCAGCAGTTACAAGGGGTTAATCGCACCGAATTACGACAAGCCGAAATTCAACTTCAAACACTTAAATCGCAATGGGAAACGTCAATGGCACTGTACAGAAAACATGCAGAGACCAAAGAACAACTGGATGCCGATCGCACTGCTTTTCTACAGCAAGAGGAACGAGTTCGCGGCTTACAACGCCAACTGGATGCCGATAAAGCCAAGCAAAAAGAACAAACGATTTCAATCGAAAAGGCCGAACGTGACTTGGCAGATCTCCAGATACGTGCCCGCAAAGATGGTCTACTTACCGATGTGAGAGTGGATCCTGGCCAATCGGTGAATCCAGGGGATGAGTTGGCGCAAATGGTGGGGCAACGTGCACTCCTAATCGAGGCCGAAGTCGATGAATTATTTGCCGATAGCGTCCGTTTAGGCCAGCGCGTGACCTTTCAGTCTGGCCGCGTCACCGGGCAAGGCGTCGTTTCCTTCCTAGGACCGGTGTTGCAAAATAAATCGATACTGTACGAAACAGCGAATGAAGCGGAAGATCGCCGAGTACGCCCGATTCGGATTACGCCTGAGGATCATCAAGGACTGTTAATCAATACAAAAGTGGAATGCCGGATTCAAATCAACTAATATGTTGCCTTTAGCCTGGAGATTCATACGGTACGGGAAAGCGAAGAGCATTGGCATCGTCACTGCTATTTTTATCAGTGTTTTTTTAATTGGCCAGCAACTTAGTCTGCTTTTGTTCCTGATGGGGCTGATGGGAAACCTCGTAGGGAACGCACCGGTAGATGCAAACGATCTTTGGGTCATCGAAAGGCAAAGCCATAACGTAAACCAGCTCAACAGTTTGGATACCCGCTTGGTTCAGCAGGTTCAAAGTGTTCCAGGTGTGTTGACCGCACAGCCGGTCGTCTTAGCCAACGCGCGAGCTACTTTTTTAGATGGCAAGACCGCAGGAATTACGTTGGTGGGCGCACCCGCGCCGGCTTTTCTTATGGGGCCTGTCGAAGCCCGTATAGATAGCGGTCAAATAGCCGAACTAAGCCATCCGATGAAAGTATCCGCCGAGTATTTCAATGCCAGAAGCTGGGACACCGAGTTGTTTCAAGGAAAACCGATTGAAATAAATGGCAAAAGCGCACAGGTGGCTGTGATTACTCGTAACGCGCAAGCTTTTGGGGCCAGCGTCATGTATACGAGTTTAGAAAACGCACGCTATTTAGCTGATGTACCTATTCACCAAGTGCATATCATCATCGTCAAATTAGCTGCTGAGCAACAAAAAGAACAAATAGCAGCACGCATTCAGCAGCTCTTTCCAAACGTCCAAGCTTGGGATCCAGAGAAATTGAGAAAATCAACGGTGAAGGAAATTTTAATTTCATCCAATATGGGCCTCAGTTTTGGGACACTGGTAGTTTTTGCCATGATTTCTGGATTTTTCATCATCGGGCTGACCTTGTATTCCTCCGCGCTGGATCGCATTCGAGACTACGGTACCCTAAAGGCTATCGGCGCAACGACCTGGTATGTTAACCGTCTAATTATGATGCAGGCTTTGTTGTATGCCTTGATTGGTTACCTCATCGCTATGCTGTTTCTATGGGGGTTTAAATTCGGCGCCGCAAGTGGTGGATTGAAAATTGATTTATCTGCAGGATTTGTTTTGTTTCTCTTACTGGTTACACTCGTGATTTCTGTTGGCGGATCGTTATTCGCCGTGCGTAAGATTTCGAAGTTAGAACCGGCATCTGTTTTTTAACCATTATGCGAGATATACTGCTTATACTTTCCATTTGTACGCTGGCATTCACCTGTCAGGCACAATCGCTCAGCATCGATGAGTTATGGGCGCAATGCTCAGATCATCATGCTTTAGCGAAAGAAAAAGCTACTGCTGTTAAAGTTCAACAAGAGCAGTTAGCGATTCGCCGATCCGCATATTTACCCGTCGTTTACGGTGATCTGGACTGGCAACGAAATCTTATCATCCCCACCACACCTGTGCCGGCAATCGCGTTTGATCCTGGCGCTCCGGAGGATGCTGTTATCCCCTTAAAATTTTCAACAAAGTGGAATTCAAAAGCGGGATTGAAGTTGGAGTGGACGCTGTTCGATCCCAAACGGAAGTCGAATTTAAGCTCGGATAGGATTGCTGAAGAACGAGCTGTCCTTCAGGAACAGGAGTATCATCAGGATTTAAAATCAGCCGCCACCTTGGCCTATGCCGCCGTGGTGTTGGCCACTCGACAGTATAAATCGGCCATTGAAGACTCCATACAGTATGCAGAAATACAAGAAATTGTTGCCCAGCGTTTCCAGGCAGGTCGTGCTACGAGTGATGAATATATTTTGGCACAACAAGAACTGCAGCGGAAGCGTATCCGGTTACACGAATCGTGGACGATTCTACAGGAGAACAGTCTGGACTTGGGAGAATATGTGGACTTAACGGATATACGCGTACTCAGTTCAGATCTATCGGAAATAAGGAAGAAGCTGGAAGCCTACCGGCCACATCCCTTTCAGATTGATTTGCTTCAATTGGACATCCGCTCGGCTGAACTGGATCTCCGCGCGCTGCAGAAAGAAGTATTGCCTACCCTTCATTTCAACGCGTATTTCGGTGCCCAGTTTTACAGCAATGATTTCCATCTTTTTCAGCATAACAATTGGTACGGACACAGTTTTGTCAATCTCGGCGTACGTGTTCCCATTTCAGCGTATTTTACACAATCGGCCAGCCGAAAAAAAGCAGCGCTACAACAAGAAATTTACACTCATCGTTTAGAACACCAGCAGTATTTGGAAAAATCCGACGAGCAGAAGAAGCAACTTCGTATTGCGCAAGCCGAAGCTGCGCTCAGCAGCCGAGAGAAAATCGAGCAATTGGCCGAGCAAAAGAAGACCCAAAAGTGGGCAGCTTACCAATCCGGTCGATTATTATTGTCCGATTATCACCTGGCGCACAGTGAACATTTATCGGCCCAACAGGAGGTCTGGCAGGCACAGTATGACTGGCTCGCTGCCTTACTGGCAACTGGGGAATAGCGCTGGCAATCTGTCGGTTTATATATACAACATAGCGTACTGGTTTTCCCACATCCTCTCTTTTATTCGCTATTTTTTACGCAAATTGTTAAAAATATGTTAAATACGTGTCTTAAGTACACTGTTGAAAAAATGCGGCATGAACATTGAATAATACTTATCAAATTTCATAATTTAGGTTAATAATTGGTTAGTTAAAACTCCTTAGGCTCCCCGCCTAGGGAGTTTTCTTCTTTGGTACCTTTTCTATCACCACCGCGGTCGATCACTGAAATGTTACAGTTAAGAAGCCCGAATAGAAATAATCTCTTGCCCGTTTTCGAATCAAATGCAGGTTTAAAGCCCAGTAACCTAGCGGGAGGTCTTTTTTTAGCCCGTTTTCTCCATGCTAGGCATGACGGATGACAAGAAAATAAATTAATAATTGATATTTTAGCCGCACAATTTTCAACACACTTCTAAAAACAAGTAACACAATGAATGGATTAAAACTTGGATTACTATCTGCTGTTTCTCTACTGACGTTTAACGCCTTTGCTCAGCAAGAGGTGCAGGATGCGGCCGAGACGGGCGAAAACGCACTGCAAGTAGACACCACGAAAACGTGGACCATCACCGGAGAAAACACGCTATTACTGAACCAGAGCTCCTTTAAGAATTGGGCAGCTGGTGGTGTGAATTCCATGGCGGTAAACCTTTTGTTAAACTATGATTTTAATTATAAGAAAGACAAATGGAATTGGGATAATAAAGTGATTGCAGCTTTTGGGCAAACCTTTACCAAAGAAACCGATTGGAGAAAAAACGATGACCGTTTTGCGATCAATAGTTTACTGGGTTACGAGGCGGCTGAAAAATGGCTGTATACTTTTAATTTGAATTTCAACACGCAATTCGCGAACGGATACGATTACACTGATGCGGAACGCACAAAGATATCGGCTCCCTTCGCCCCTGCATTTCTAGACTTCGGTCCCGGTTTTGCCTACAAGGAGTCGGATAATTTCAAAATTAATATTTCTCCCGCGTCGACGCGCTTCATTATGGTGGGTGCGGAAAGTCTAAGAGAGCGGTATGCGGTGGATCCTGATAAATTCGCTAGAACCGAATTTGGAGCCGCGCTTGATGCGTACTATAAAGTGGGCATCATGGAAAACATCAGCTTGGAGAATATACTTAAATTATACGCTAACTACTTGGAAGATCCGCAAAACGTAGATGTCGACTACCTCGCGAATCTTGCGATGGAAGTGAATCGCTTCATTACAGTGAACGCCGCTGTACAATTGATTTACGACGACAACGTCACGTTAATTGAAACCAATGCACCGGGTCTTCAGGTCAGGCAGGTTGTTGGTGCAGGAGTGACCTATAAATTCTAAAACGGTTACCCGTTTTTTATGACGAGCCAGTTCAATCGAGAACTGGCTTTTTTTGTATGACCACTCCCCTTTCGGTTCTTCCGAGCTGGGCTCATTTGCTCTGGTATAAGTGGCGGAGCAAAGCGAAACATAAAACGAAACTCATCGTGAAACCAAACCAAGAAAGAACCGGAATTCCCCAGATCAAATAGCCGACTCGGCCGTGCGCCATGATGCTCGCTCCGACGCCAAATGTCATGGCTAAAATAGATAACAAAAATTTGTTGCCCATGCGATGCAGAATCAGCTGGAGGTTATCGAAATCTCGCATCTTATGATTCAACGTGATCTTATTATCTTTAAAGCGTTCCAATACTTCCAACAAGTCAGTGGGCACTTCGCTTAGAAACTCCTTAGCCAGCTTGGCTTTTTGTTTGATTTCGCTGAAGATATACTCTGCAGAAAACTTTTCCTCCGCGATCTTTTTTGCGAAGGGTTCAATGCTCTCTGGAATGTTCAAATCCGCGTTCAATTGCCGGCCTGTACCTTCTAAAATGGATACACCCCTCAATAGGGTATAGACAAAATCAGGTAACAAAATATGGTTGCTTTGCAAGACAATATTCAGTTTTTGCAACATCACACTGATATTGATGTCCTGCAGTGCATTCTGTTGAATCATTTCGAAAATTTCGTACGCATCGCGCTCTAGTCGGCGTTCATCTTCGATATGGTGTGCAACGGCGAGCCTCTTGATATTTTTGATTAAACTTTTCGCATCGTTGGAGAGAAAATCGATCACCATAGCCTCAATGATGTTTCGATCCTGCGGAATCATAAATCCCATAGCGCCGAAATCGATAAACACAATCTGTCCGTGCGCGTTGACAAAGACGTTACCGGGATGTGGATCCGCATGAAAGAAGCCGTGCAGTAACACTTGTTCTAAGTACAGATCCAATACATTCTGCAATACCGATTTGGGATATAGACCGAGCTCTTCAAAGCCTCGCAGATCGTTAATTTTGACACCCTCGACGAACTCCATGCACAAAACTAAATCCGTTGAGTAATCGCGATAAACCTTCGGAACGGCAACGTTCTTATTGCCCGAAAAGTTTCGGCGAAACCGTTCTATGTTGTTTAATTCGTTGGTAAAGGATAGCTCACTGAGCAAGGAACTTTCAAAGGCCAAGACGATTTGGTATAGATTCATCTTATAGATTACCTCGTACTTGCGCTGCAGCAACTTAACCAGGTCTTTGATGAAATCTAAATCGGCGTGTATAATCTCTTCGATCTCTTTACGACGGATTTTTAGTACGACTTCCTGCCCATCCGACAGTCGCGCCCGATAGACCTGCGCGATGGATGCTGAGGCAAGTGGCTCGGATTGTATCCAGGCGAAATGTTCGTCGACATCCAGATCCAATTCATCGCGTAACATAGCCCGTACATCGATATCTTCCAGAGCGACATCATCTTGAAGTTTAATCAGCTCAACTTGCAGGTCTTTTGGGATGATATCTGGACGATTACTGAGCATTTGGCCGAGTTTGATAAAGGTAGGCCCGAGCTCTTCAATCGCCATCCGCATTCGGACATTGAAATCATTCTGGAATGCTCTTCGCGCGTTGTTGTTCCAGAATAAAAAACTATCCGGGAGGATGCGATCCAAGTTGGATCGAGAAACAATCTCATCAAAGCCGTATTTGGAGAGAATCCGTAGAATCTGCCCTACCCTTTTTATCTTCTGGAATCCACTGATATGCATCATATAGCCATGGTCTTGCTAAAACAGCTGCCGTCCTAATCCACAACTAAGCTGCTAACCTAAGATACTGAAAATAATCGAAAATTATATCGAGCGAAGGTGCTGAACCTTGTTGGTGAACAGGTAAAAGCGAACAAAATGCAAATAATTTGGTTTAATTAACATAGATCAATGCCCAGCACGATCCGCATGCCGACCTTTGTAGTAGAAAGAAATCGAAAAAATAAAGATTAAAAGTATTATGAAAACATTTATCAGTCTTTTAGCATCATTTTTTATGATGGGGCAGTTTGCCCTAGCGCAGGTCCAATGGGCCGTAGATCCGGCGCATACTAACGCTCGGTTCGAAGTTAAGCACCTAGGTATCGCTTTTGTGGATGGTGAATTTACCTCACTTGAAGGCCAGGTTGAAAGTACCGATTCTACAAATTTTGACGGAGCAAAAGTACAATTCTCCATTGATGTGAACAGTATCGATACCCGGATTGATGCCCGTGATGAACATTTGAGAAGCGACGATTTTTTCAGTGCAGAGAAATTTCCAAAAATGACGTTTCAAAATGCAGTATTGAAATCCAACGGTGAGGGGAAATTTGAATTGACAGGTGACCTGACCATTAAGGATGTGACTAAAAAAGTGACGTTTAACACGGTGCAAAATAATGGCGTGATTGTGGATCCTTGGGGGCAGACTCGCGCTGGTTTTACCGCTAAGTTGAGCATTAACCGTTTTGACTACAATATCAGTTACGATGACAAGACACCAGCTGGCGTTGTGGCCGTAGCACCGGAAGTCGACATTATTGTCAACGTAGAGCTTGTTAAGCAATAAAAAGCGGATTGTCGGAGCCGCGCTTCGATCGTAAAACCGTTACCATTTCAGCTGGTTAGTCGTCAGACTAACCAGCTGTTTTTTATGGGCGACATCAATCAGAAGCAACGGCTTATTGCTCTTGCAGATCCCCGTAAGACCAAGTGTGAAGACGCTCTTGAAACTGCCTGGAAATCTTGTTGAAATAGCGTTTGTGCTTGTACCCCATTACCCATTGTATCCCATCTACCGCATTGGTACAGAATATCTCGTCGGCAACTTTCATAATTTCTGGATTGATTTCCGCTTCGACAACCGGTATTTCCTGTTCCTGGGCCATATCCATCACCACGCGGCGCATCGTGCCCGAGATACATCCTTCGGATAAAGCAGGCGTGTAGAGTACCTTTTCGTAATAGACGAACACGTTTGAGGTCAGCCCCTCACATAAATTTCCTTTTTGATTCAGAATGAACACTTCGTCCATGGCTTCTTTCTTTTTATAAATACCCGCCATGACGTAAATCAACGCATTGTTGGACTTGATTTTCGATAGCTCACTAAAGGGCTTGGTGTACTGCGTATATACATCGACAATAAGACCCGTTTTACTGTCTCGTAGCTTTTCGGGTTTCCGATCCACCTGGATCACAAATGCGGCGCGATTGTTCTCTGGGCTGTAGAGCCCTGCGCCCTGACGGTACACGATCAAACGTACCCGCGCTTGCTGACCAATCATGTTGTTTTTCCGCAACAACTCCTCCACTCCACTTCTCAGGAAATACGCATTGAATTGGTCCACACCCTCCAACTGCAACATGCGCATACTGTCGTGTAGCCGTTCCAAATGCAGGTCAATGAAACGAATGTCACCATCCTTCCATAACATCGTTTCAAACAATCCATCTCCGTAGCGAAACGCCCGATTATCGACACTGAACATGGTTGTTTCACGCGGCACAACCGTAGCGTTTACATTAATATATTGTGTTGGCATATTATTTTTATCTTATAAACCCATAGTGGAACTGTAGCCTCTCCACTTCTCTAAAGCTAAACGAAAATCTTCAGGTAATGGTACCTCAAAGTGCATAAATTCTTTAGTCC
The DNA here is from genome assembly GCA_019115805.1 of Candidatus Sphingobacterium stercorigallinarum. Taxonomy (GTDB): domain Bacteria; phylum Bacteroidota; class Bacteroidia; order Sphingobacteriales; family Sphingobacteriaceae; genus Sphingobacterium; species Sphingobacterium stercorigallinarum. Next base: position 27,207 of record DXCW01000057.1, on the reverse strand, counting down.
GCGGATGCACGAATCCCAATACCCCAGCATGAAGTGCCTGACGCGGTAAAATCGCAAACGCATTGTCTACGAATTGCCGATACTTACTAAAACTCGTCCCCTTTAAAATCCGATCTCCGCCGTAGGCTGCATCATTAAACAGGGGGTGACCAATCGCCTTCATATGGGTCCGGATCTGATGGGTACGACCGGTTTCCAGCTGACATTCTATTAAAGTGACATATCCCAGCCGCTCCAATACTTTATAATGGGTTACCGACCATTTCCCTAGTGACTCCTCTTGATAGAGCTCCATCACCCGGCGATCTTTTAAATTTCTACCGATATAGCCGCTCACGCTACCATCCTCTGCCAGATCTCCCCAAACCAATGCGAAATAACGTCTTTCGATGCTGTGATCAAAAAATTGCTTGGCAAGGAAAGTCATCGCCCATTCGTTTTTCGCAATAACCAAGAGCCCAGACGTGTCTTTGTCTATGCGGTGCACCAAGCCCGGCCTTCCCGTATTTCCCGGCAAGGTTGGCAATTGGTTCAAGTGAAAGGTGAGGGCATTGACGAGTGTGCCGGTATAATTGTTATATCCCGGATGGACCACCATCCCGGGTACTTTATTGACCAATAACACATCGTCATCTTCGTAATGAATATCCAGCGGAATATCTTCGGGATAAACTTCCGTATCTCGAGGCGGGTCAGGTAAGACGACCGTAATCACGTCTTGCGGTTTCACTTTATAGCTGGCTTTGATGACCTGTCCATTCACCATGACATTCCCCGCGTCGATCGCATTTTTTATCCGATTTCTAGAGGTATTCTCTACCCTATTCATCAGAAACTTATCGACCCTTAATAGCGCTTGTCCTTTATCTGCAACAATACGCAAATGTTCGAATAATTCCTTTTCCTCTTGTTCGTGCTCTAGCTGATCGGCCATGGGCACAAAAATAGTATTTTTCAGCCGCATTAGCGACTAGCTTTGAAAAAGCCGTAACTTTACCGATATGTACGATCCCATTACGCTACACAGTCCTGAGGAACGCTTAAATGATCCTGATTTGACCGAGCAATCTGTCGAACTCTGGGTGAAAAGAGACGATATGATACACCCCTTCATATCGGGTAATAAGTGGCGAAAGTTGAGGTATCCCATTCAAGAAATGCGCCAGTTCGGTAAGCATCAACTCGTCACCTTTGGCGGAGCTTGGTCCAACCATTTGTTAGCCTGTGCGGCCGCCGGTGCCCGCTTTGGCATAAAAACAAGTGCCTTTGTACGTGGTGAACCTGTCGATAATCCAGTACTTGGAATGTGCCGGCTATTCGGCATGAAGCTACGTTTCGTTGATCGATCAGCATACCGGGAAAAAAAAGAATTGTTTGCTAGGCATTACGATGCCAATCAAGCGTATTTTTTAGACGAAGGTGGATACGGGCCGTCGGGAGCGCGGGGCTGTTCAGAGCTGATTGATGAACTCCGTCAATCCTACGATCACATCGTGGTGGCGGCCGGTACAGGAACAACAGCTGCTGGTTTGCAGCAAGGTATCTGGAAGCAGCAGTTATCAACACAATTACACGTGGTGCCGGTGTTGAAAGGTGCACACTTTTTACTCGAAGAGATACGGAACTTGGGCACCGATCCCGCTGACCTGTGTTTTCATTGGGATTACCATTTCTCGGGTTACGCAAAAGTCAAACCTGAACTATTGAATTTTATTCAACAGTTTATCGCTACAACAGGGATCATGATTGAGCCCACTTATACGGGAAAAATGATTTATGCGGTATATGACCTGATCAGAAAAGGATATTTTAGACGCGATAGCCGTATCCTGTGCATACACACCGGTGGGCTGACCGGATTGTTAGGCCAGCTTGCTCATTTTGACACAATATGGGAGAATCCTGAGCAATAAAGTTGAAAAAATGTACTACTTTTACGCAGAACGGCTACCGGATCCCTGGTGATTAAACACGTAGGGATCATTAGGCACTGGTTTATGAATTTCGGCAACCTTATCATTTTCCTTCTTTTATTTGCTTGCTTTTCTGTAAAAGCCCAAGATCCGCAGCGTCATCAATCGGAATTCACATCCACCGATAGCGATTCCTTAGGGTCGGAAAACCTGTACGATGTAGTCGATCTCATCCAAGCGATCAATCCCTTCAAAAAAGATAGTGTCAAGAGTGATGGAAAGCGTTCACCCATTACCTATCTACCCAATTTGAATTATAACCCTTCCATCGGAGGACAATTGGGGATTAAAGCTGTAGGCGGTTTGGTGCTTGGGGATGAGCCGAACACCGCTATGTCCGTCGGTGCGGCTGCGTTGAGCGCCACCACACGTGGAATCCTAGTAGGCTATTTCATGCACGATATATACACGCCCGGAAACCGATGGAACATCAAGGGGGGAGCAATGGTCGCCAGGGCCGTCGGGTTGGATTATGGATTGGGTATTGGGGGGCAATTGACCGATCCTTCGGAAGAAGAACTAATCTTGAACAACCCCGAGCGAACGCGTTACGTCAACCGGTTCATTACGTATAGTTTCAACGAGCGGATATACAAACAGCTGTTTCCTAATGCATTTTTGGGACTTGGTGTGTTTTTCGAGATGAAACGCAAATTTTCCACCCAGGGGAGCGAGCCGGATCTAGCCCCGGTAGAAATCTACAGCCGTTGGAACAATTTTGATCCCACATCGATGAACAATAACGGAATCATGCTCAACATGCAATATATGACGCGCGATAATCCCAACAGTGCATATAAGGGATATTACGTGGATTTGGTATTGCGCATGAACCAAAGCTGGTTGGGAAGCGCTCATAATGCTTATCAACTGCAAACCGATTTCCGGAAATACTGGCAGCTGTCTACGGATCGGCCCAACCATGTGCTCGCATTTTGGCATTTTGGCTCCTTCAATTTAGGTGGATCGCTACCTTATGTTGATTTGCCCGGCACCGGCAAAGACCCTTACGCCCGGTCAGGACGCGGCTATACCTTGGGCTATTTCAAGGGAGAGTCATTTTTCTACTCAGAGGTGGAGTATCGCTACCCGATCCTCCGAAATCAATTTTTAAGCGGCGTCGTATTTGCCAACATTCAAACCGCCAACGATCAAATGGGGACCAAACTTTTTCAAGTGTGGCAACCGGCTGCTGGGGCGGGACTTCGTGTGTTATTCAATAAAGCAACTCGTACGAATTTATGCTTGGACTACGCGGTGGGTCGTTTCGGCCAACGCGGCCTGTTCCTTGGTCTCAATGAAGCTTTTTAATACCTGCTATATCATAATCAAATGTGCTACAAACCTTTAACCTTACTGCTATTAAGTCTTTCTTTTAATTCAACCGCGCTTATTGGACAAACTACCGACACCGTGCTCAACGACATTGCGCCGGTTGAGGTTCGTGCGTACTTCAATACGCAAGCGATGCTCGAGCTTAGTGCATCGGCGAAGGTACTCCCTCGGAAGCTCTTAGATTCGCAAGCACCGAGTACGGTATTGAGTGTGCTGAACACAACTCCGGGCGTGCGCATGGAAGAGCGTTCACCAGGAAGCTACCGACTTGCGTTGCGTGGAAGTACGATTCGCTCCCCCTTCGGTGTACGAAACACGAAAGTCTATCTGGATGAAATCCCGCTTACCGATGCGAGTGGAAACACCTATTTGAATCTTATTGACCCTGTAGGATTACGTGCTATACATATCGTTAAAGGACCTGACGGTTCATTATACGGACCAAATACGGGCGGGGTCGTTCAACTGTTACCGAACGGTACGGCAAGTGCTGATGAGGAAAAATCACTGATGGTTTCGGGCGGATCTTATGGTCTTTTTCATCAGCAGCTCCAATGGCGCGAAAAAGTGAGTGATACCTACAACTTTTCATTTGATCAGGCGTACCTCCGCTCAGACGGCTATCGGGATCATACACACAGCGAAAAGCTGTATTTACAAACCCTACATCAATGGAAGTATACGCCTAAAGGCGAACTTAAATTTATCGGCGTGTATAGCGACTTGGGATACCAAACGCCCGGCGGCTTAACGGCCGAACAGTACGCCGAGAATCCACGTCAAGCTCGTCCCGCGGGAGGTCCGATGCCGGGGGCGGCTAGCCAACAAGCCGGAATTTATAACAAGACCTTCATTGGGGGGCTCACCCATAAATACCAACTCAGTGACCGGTTGCAGCATGTCATTTCGGTGTTTGGAAGTACGACAGATCTGGAGAATCCCTTTATTACCAATTACGAAGAGCGTGGGGAGCAAAATATCGGTTGGCGTACCTATTTCTCCTATTATCCCGTGGTGAAAGACAATTTCCAGCTGGAAATGCAACTTGGCGGTGAGGGGCAAAACGGCTGGTATCGCGTCAAGAACTTTGACAATCACAGCGGTACCCGTGGCGAATTGCAAGATGACGACAAGCTCCGTAATGGGCAACAGTTTTATTTTTATCGGGTAAATGCCCGGATTATGCAGCGCTTATCCGCAGAAGCCTCCATTGGCCTCAATCGGAATAGTATAGCTTTTGATCGACAAATTCCCGGTGATGAACAAAGTCATGGCGATATTGATTTCGGAACGAGTTGGATGCCGCGATTTGGACTATCGTATCAACCGATTTCCACCATGGCCATTCGTGGTTCCATCTCAAAGGGGTATTCCACGCCCAGTATTGCTGAGGTGCGTTCTTCCGACAATCGCATCAATAGCGAATTAAAAGCAGAAACCGGAACAAACTATGAATTGGGAATTCGATTCGAGAGTGGCAACAGACGTTTTATTGCAGATCTGGCCGCCTACTCTTTCCAAATGAAAGACGGCATCGTTCGCCAGCTCAATGCGCAAGGGAATGAGTATTTCGTCAACGCGGGGCAGATGGATCAAAAGGGCTTAGAAGCCAGTGTTTTGGGGCAGTTATTCTCCGCCCCTGAAGCGTCCTTCCTACAAAGTTTAATTCTTTCAAGTAACCTTACTCACCAATATTACAAGTTTGAACAATATCAGGTAGATGATCAGGATTATTCGGGTAATAAGGTGACGTCAGTTCCGGATTGGATTTGGGCAAACACGCTGTCTTTACAGTTCGCAAAGGGATTTGAATTCAATGCGTTGCATAATTATACATCAAGTATACCTTTAAATGACGCAAATACCGTTCATGCGGATTCTTATCACCTGATCCAAGCTAAGCTTTCTTGGACGGGCACCGTAATCAATCGCCATAAGCTACAAGTGTTTTTCGGTACGGACAATCTGCTTAATGAAAAGTATAGCCTAGGAAATGACATCAATGCGATGGGAAACCGGTATTTTAATGCAGCGCCGCCAAGAAACTATTATGCGGGCGTCAAATTCATGCTCTAATGTCCTGTGGAAGCGAAATCTGCTTTCATCGTGTTAAATAATTGGTTTTCACCGTGATATTTGCGGTCTTTTTCCGAGAACGGGTGTTGAATGTTCCGCCATACGAGTATTCCTCATTCTCATTTTGTCCGGTGATTTGAAAAACGCCTAAGTCGGCCTTCGTTAACGCGCCAAGCGAAGTGCCGGCACGCTGGGCGATGTTTTCAGCTCGACTCTTCGCATTCTCCGAAGCGGCGGAAATCAGTTCTAGTTTTAGATCTTCCAGGCCGGAAAAATAATAGTTGGGTGCATCTGAGCTAAGTTCTATGCCCTGAGAAATTAACTCAGAAATTTCCCGAGATACATTCTCTACTTGATCAAGATCCCTGGAGTCTACAGAGACCTTTTGGGTTAAACTATATCCGGTGAAGGTATTAAACCGGTTGCCGTTGGCATCCGTTTGGTACGAGAACTCTCGATTGATGCGTACGGCATCGAACACGATTTCCGCTTCGCTGATTTGCTTTCCGGTGAGAAAAGCGCGAACCAGGACGCGATCCTGTTCGAGCTGTTGCGATGCCTCACTCAAATTTGTCGATTTACGATTGAACGAAGCCGACCATTTAACGATGTCCGATTCAAAATCCTGCATAGCATTGCCCGTAACGCTGATGGTTTGCGATACGTTGTATTTATATCGGTAGGCCGCCGCAAATATACTGGCGAAGGCAATGACGGCGATAGCCGCAATGATACTTACCCATAGGGTTGTGTTTTTCAACGTACTCATGATTTCCTGAGGGATATATTAAAAATGTTATGATTGGTTAAGGCCTAATTTAGTGAATTTTTTGGTATAATTGACCCGAAACAATACATATAATGACACATAAACTAAGCCTATTATTAATCGGGCTGGGACTCTTATCTACTGTCCAGGCCCAAAAAAAACCAATTGATCATCAAGTCTACGACGATTGGAAAAGCATTTCTCAAGCGGAGATTAGTCCGTCAGGTCAGTTTGTTTTCTACACCATATCCCCTCAACAAGGAGACGCGGTAGCAGGGGTTAAAACTGCCGACGGGGCCCATCTTATCGACATTCCGCGTGCCGCTCAGCTCAAAATTACCGATGACGAGCGTTACCTGGTCAGCCTCATTAACGCTCCATTTCAAGAGGTTAGACAAGCTAAAATCGATAAGAAGAAAAAGGACCAAATGCCGAAAGACTCCTTGTGGGTATTCGGCTTAAGCGACAAAAACCTACTGAAATTCGGGCAGGTCAACTCCTACAAGTTGCCGCGTCGCGGCCATGCTTTTTTAGCTTTTTTGACCGAAGGTAAACCCCAATCGGTAAACGACAGTACCGAAACGGCAGACAGCTCGTCCGTGAAAGGCAAAAAAACAGCTAACAAGCTACGTGCCCTCCATATTTTAGAACTATCGACGGGAGACACCATACAGATTCCGAAAGTCGAACTATATGAATGGAGCGAGGATGGAAAATACTTAGCATACAGTTTGGACGCCGGTAAGAAAGACAGCTTAAACGAGTCCGGCCTTTTCCTCATGGATGTCGAGAAGCGCGAAACAAAAAAGATAAGCAATGGAAAAGGGACATACAAAAGCCTCACGTTTGATGACCAATCGGAGCAGTTTGTATTTTTAGCGGACAAATCACCAGAGGAAACCCTGTTAAAGGAGTTCCAATTGTACTATTATACCCCCAGACAAGACAGTGCAAGAATTCTAAGCGATCGTCATAGCACCGGTATGCCTAAGCATTGGTTTGTCTCCGGTAATGGCAATCTGAAATTTAGCGAATCGGGTGAGAAGCTGTACTTCGGGATCGCACCAATTCCTCGCGTGAAAGACACCACATTAGTCGAATTTGAGCATGCGAAAGTCGATATTTGGCACTGGCAAGATGATTATCTACAGCCCATGCAGTTGGTGAATCAGACTCGCGATCGACAGAAAAGTTATACCGCCGTGTTGGACTTAACGAAAGAACAATCGGCTGTGCTTCCACTTTCCGACGAGACCTTCAACAGAATCGAGCTTACTGGATCAGCAGATCATACCTGGGCATTGGCTACCACGGACAAAGATTATCGGATCCAAAGCCAGTGGGAAGGACGTAGCGCACAAGACCTCTATGTGGTCTCCACCGAGGACGGATCACACCGCCTCGTTAGCCGAGCCAGTAACGGTCCCTCCTACCTCTCGCCCAAGGGTGACTACGTGGTCTATTTTGATCAGGAAAAAAACAGTTGGATCAGTTACCATATCGATAACCAGCAGTATACGGAACTCACCTCAGGAATACCCGTGAGCTTCACCGACGAGGAAAATGATATGCCGACTGCGGCGCGTCCCTATGGATTAGCGGGCTGGTCTACCGACGGTAAAACAATCTATTTCAACGATCGTTATGACATTTGGAAAATCACACTTGATGGAAAACAAAAGGAAAACCTAACCCAGCACCAAGGTCGACAAAACCAAGTTGTTTATCGGCTGCAGGTACTGGTCAAACCGGATGATCCTCGGGTACGCCATACCTTGATTGATCCAAAAAGTGAACTGTTCTTAACGGGTTTCGATAAGCAAACGAAACATCAAGGCCTTTACCGTTTAAAAGATAAGCGTATCGAAGAGCTATGGGCCGGACCGTTTACCTATCGCGCCATGGCCGCAGATGACAAGAAGAATCACCTCATCTATACCAAAGAAGATTATCAACATTCGCCTGATCTTTATATACGGAGCAATTTCAGACAGGAAAATAGATTGACGGATATCAACCCCCAACAAAGCGCATACAATTGGGGAACGGCGGAATTGGTCGAATGGACTACTCCAGCTGGGCATCATGCCGAAGGTATATTATACAAACCGGAGGATTTTGATCCGTCGAAACGCTATCCGATAATCGCCTATTTCTATGAAACGTTGAGCGATGGATTATACACGTACCAAGCGCCTGCTCCTACACCTTCGAGGTTGAACATTCCCTATTTTGTCAGCAATGGTTACCTCGTATTTGCTCCGGATATCCATTATGAGATTGGTTATCCAGGACGCTCAGCGGAAGAATTTGTGAATTCGGGTATGCGGTATCTTACGCAACAATACGATTGGGTAGATTCTACGAAAATGGGCATTCAGGGCCAAAGCTGGGGCGGCTATCAGGTCGCGCATTTAATTACACGTACCGATATGTATGCTGCTGCCTGGTCCGGCGCACCTGTGGTCAATATGACATCAGCTTATGGTGGGATTCGTTGGGGCACCGGTATGTCGAGACAGTTTCAGTATGAAAAAACGCAATCTCGGATCGGAAAGCCGCTATGGGAAGCCTTAGATCTTTACATCGAAAACTCCCCGCTGTTTTTTATGGACCAAGTCAATACGCCAGTGGCTATTATGCACAACGACAATGACGGTGCGGTTCCTTGGTATCAAGGGATAGAGTATTTCACCGCCTTAAGGCGACTAAACAAACCGGTATGGTTACTCAATTACAACGGGGATGAGCATAACCTGATGCAACGTCAAAATAGAAAAGACATTCAGATTCGCGAGGCTCAATTTTTTGATCACTTCTTAAAAGGTAAGCCGGCAGCAAACTGGATAAAGAAAGGTGTGAAAGCAACTGAAAAAGGCATAGATTGGGGGCTTGAAATCGAGTAAATCAGAAATATACCAGATAAAAAAAGCGGATTTTCATTGAGAATCCGCTTTTTTACTGTCTGAACCCTTATTTTTTACAACACATTCACTTTTTTTGAAAAAAAACAACCAATCAATCAGAAAATAACCTATTTTTGATCTAACATTTACTCAATATGTTAAAAAACTCATCCACAAAACACATTATCACACTCAGATCATGTTAAACTCTAGACTTTCAGCAGTCGAATCAGCCTCTAAGCATTTGTTCAATGAGATCACTGAGGTCAACGCTGACCGCGGCGTACACATTTATAACAAAAATGTGTTCAGCACCCAAAAAATGAAAGATTATTTACCGAAGGAGACGTACGAACGCCTGCAAGCGACCATCGACAGCGGCGGCAAGATCCCTAGGGAGTTGGCAGAGTATATCGCTCAGGCGATGAAAACGTGGGCGTTAGAAAACGGCGCAACGCATTACAGCCACTGGTTTCAACCCTTGACCGGTACTACTGCAGAAAAGCACGATGCCTTTTTCGAACCGGATGGATCCGGTGGGGCAATCGAAAAATTCAATGCCAATGCGCTGGTCCAGCAAGAGCCTGATGCATCCTCCTTTCCACACGGGGGCATACGCAACACATTTGAGGCTAGAGGATACACCGCTTGGGATCCGTCTTCACCTGCTTTCATTTTCGAAACTGGGGCGGGGAAAACGCTTTGCATTCCAACAGTCTTTGTCTCCTACACTGGCGAAGCATTAGACTATAAAGCACCTTTATTGAAATCGACAGCGGCAATTGACAAAGCGGCTACCGATGTGGCCCAATATTTTGATAAGTCGGTCTCCAAAGTAAATGTATCCCTAGGTATAGAACAGGAGTACTTTTTAGTTGATTTATCTCTGTATAATGCACGCCCCGACTTAAAGATGACCGGGAGAACGCTATTTGGTCACATGTCGGCAAAAGGCCAACAGTTGGATGATCACTATTTTGGTGCTATACCTGAGCGCGTGCTTGCTTACATGGTCGATTTGGAAAACGAAGCTTTAAAATTAGGTATTCCATTAAAAACTCGACACAATGAGGTGGCTCCCTCGCAGTACGAATGCGCGCCTATGTTCGAGGAAAGCAATTTGGCGATCGATCACAATCAGATGCTGATGAATTTAATGGAGCAAGTAGCTGTCAGACATAACTTTCGCGTATTGCTTCATGAAAAGCCCTATAGTGGCGTCAATGGGTCTGGGAAACATAACAATTGGTCTTTGGTAACCAACACGGGTATCAATTTACTGTCTCCGGGAAAAACGCCAAAAAACAATTTGATGTTTCTGACCTTTTTTGTCAATACCATTAAAGCTGTACATACGCACGCGGATTTGCTGCGCGCTTCGATTGCGAGTCATTCCAACGACCACAGGTTAGGTGCTAATGAAGCACCTCCGGCAATCATCTCTATCTTTTTGGGCTCGCAGCTCGATGAGATTCTCGAGGAGGTCGAATCGGCACGCGTCGTCAAAAAAGTGAAGGCCGAAGCGAACCTTTGGCACGGCATTCCGAAAATACCGGATTTGAAACGCGACAATACCGATAGAAACCGCACCTCCCCCTTTGCCTTCACGGGAAACAAATTTGAATTCCGTGCGGTAGGATCATCAGCCAACTCGGCGTTACCGATGACGGTACTCAATGCGATTGTTGCCAAACAACTCATCGAGTTCAAAACCGAGGTGGATAAACAAATTAAGAAAGGTACCAAGAAAGATCTTGCGATTCTAAACGTGGTACGCAAATACATTAAGGAATCCAAAGCCATTCGTTTCGAAGGCAACGGGTATAGCGAAGAATGGGAAAAAGAGGCGGAAGCACGCGGACTTTCGAACATCAAATCTACACCAAAAGCCTTGGATGTATATTTGACGCCGAGCTCGTTACGCTTGTTCGAATCCCTGGGTATTTATACCCAGCGGGAATCCATCGCTCGACACGAGATTCTTCTGGAAAACTTTTATAAGAAGATGCAAATCGAAGCGCGCGTATTGGGTGATATGGTGACCAGTCAGATCGCACCTGCCTGTTTTATCTATCAAAACGAACTGATTGAAAACGTTCGGGGACTGAAGGAATTGGGTTTAGGCAAGGAATCCTATAGTTCACAATTCAACTACTTAGAACGGATTTCTAAACACGTCAACCACATATTGGAAAAAGCGGAGGAAATGCGTCAGGCTCGAAAGAAAGCAAATATCATCACCGATATGCGTGAAAAAGCAATTGCATATGATGAGACCGTCAAACCATTTTTTGATGAGATTCGGTACGACGTCAATAAGCTGGAGAAAATTGTGGATGACTCGCGTTGGCCATTACCGAAATTGCGAGAATTATTGTTCAGTCACTAAAGCGCCGTATTCGCTTATTTATCTTTATTTCTTGGTCGATCTCATGGATCGACCTTTTTCTTGTTAATCTTAACCAATTTGTTTGCACTTTCCGGTGTAAAAGAGGAACTTTAACGTCAACCAATACAAAAAAAATGAAACTACATACCATAGATACAGGGTTCTTTAAATTAGACGGCGGGGCGATGTTTGGAGTCGTGCCGAAATCCCTCTGGGAACGGACCAATCCAGCTGACGAGCGCAATCTATGTACCTGGGCGACTCGATTGTTATTGATCGAAGACGGCAAACGGCTAACCTTGGTGGACACCGGTATTGGAGATAAGCAAGATGAAAAATTCTTTCGGCATTATTACCGACACGGGGAGGATACGTTGGATAAATCCTTAGCCAAACTGGGCTTTCATCGTGATGATATTACCGACGTCATTCTGACCCATTTACATTTTGATCATTGCGGCGGAGCAGTCGTTCGGGAGGGCGAGCGCTTAATCCCGGCGTTCAAAAACGCAACATTTTGGTCTAATGAGGCCCATTGGGAATCGGCAATAAATCCCAATCCGCGTGAAAAAGCATCATTTTTAAAAGAGAACATATTGCCCTTACAGGAAAGTGGGCAGCTCCAATTTATCGATCCAAAAGCGCCCCAGTACGATACCGATATACAGATGCGATTCGCTTACGGTCACACCGAGTCGATGATGTTCCCTCAGATTTCCTATCAAGGAAAGACCGTGTTGTATATGGCCGATCTGCTCCCCTCTGTGGGACACATTCCGATCGCCTATGTGATGGGCTATGATATCAGACCATTGGTCACCATGCAAGAGCGCCAAGATTACTGGGGCGAAATTGTTGAGGGAGAATACGTGATGATGCTGGAACATGACCCGGTTAACGAATGTGCAACGTTGCAATACACTGAAAAAGGCATACGATTAAAAGACACGTTCCCTCTACAAGATATTTAAGGATCAGGTATGGCCTCAGAAATAAAAAAACGGCTCGACCGGATTGTAGAAATACTCATACAGCTTCAGTCCCGGCGATTGATCCGTGCCCAAGATCTGGCAGATCATTTCCAAGTCAGTTTACGAACGATCTACCGGGATATCAAAAGCCTTGAGCAGGCCGGAGTGCCATTGATTGGTGAGGCGGGCTTGGGCTATAGTCTGGCAGACGGTTATCGTCTGCCTCCCATCACGTTCAGCAGGGACGAAGCGCTGAGCTTCGCTTCCACAGAAAAAATTATACATCAGTACTTAGACGAAAAAACCAAGCGACTCTACCAGTCTGCTATTGCTAAGATTCGAGCGGTATTGAACCGTGGCGAAATTGACATGATAGACGCGGTCGATCGTCAAATCATCGTTAGTGACAGAGGACCCGCCCTATTTCCCGATCAGGTTCCTCACGTACTCAGCTCCACCATAGAGGCCATTGCCTCGCGTAAACAGTTGCGACTGGGCTATCAAGGTATACGAGATAGTCAACCGCAGACGCGTTTAATTGAACCGATCGGGATCTTGCATGAAATTGGATTTTGGTACATCGTAGCCTATTGCTTGGAGCGGAAAGACCTCAGGCAGTTCCGTAGTGACCGCGTGCACGACATTGAACTGCTATCCAGCCGTTTTGTTAGTCGTCACGGCACCATGGCCGACTTTATAGCCAGGCGCAAACAGCAGTATGCACGTCCGCTCAGCGAGGTTCGCATCCGAGTAGACAAAGCGTACGCTCATTACCTGCACAGTCAGCGCCATCATTATGGATTTATTCGGGAAGAAGTTCTTGACACACAGGTTGAAATGGTGTTCGCTTGTGGAGATATCCAGCAAGCACTCCCACGGTGGTTATTGATGTTCGCTGATAAAATCGATATCGTATCGCCCGAACAATTGCGCGAAAATCTCCAAAAACTGATGGAGACAATTTGTACACGTACCGGACTTAAATCCTAAACGAAGGATGCTGCCAGCCTTTGCGGTACTGGCGTGCTAACCGATCGGTTGCCTCCGGATCGTTTACACAAATGCGTTTTTCGGGATCGTATTTTAGCGGACGCCCCAGCTCCATTGCCATATTCGCCAATATGCAACAGGCGGTAGATATATGCCCTTCTTGCACATCCGCTCGGGGCAAACGATCGCCCTCAATAGCTTGCAACAAATCCTCCATATGCCTACGCGTCGCCGGCGCGGCATTCAATTCAATACGAGGTTCGGTTAAATCCTCCGGAAATTCTTCCTTCTCGTAGACTACATCTTTGATTATTTTATCTCCTTTAAGTGGAATAAACTCGTACTTCATGGTACTCCCCTTCAGTGTACCCTTCTCGCCATGCAGGATAAACGCCCACGGATAATCCGGATCCGTAGGGGTGCCCCATGTGCGGTGCTGCCACACACAATCCAACTCCGGATAATGAAAAATAGCGGTTTGGGTATCGGCAATATTGGATTTACCGGCTTTCTGAACATATGTTCCTCCGGTTGCGGAGATTTGCTCGGGCCAACCCAAACGCAATAACCAACGCACCGTATCAAACATATGCACACACATATCACCCGTGATTCCGTTTCCATATTCCATAAATGCGCGCCACCAGCTGCCATGTGGTAAACCATCGTACGGACGCAAGGGAGCTGGTCCCGTCCATAGCTCATAATCTAGGAAGTCAGGCACCGCTTGTTCTGGCGGATTGGCGTCACTTTTCATGTGATAGTAACAACACATTTCCACCTGCGATATTTTACCTAACAGTCCTTTATCAATGATCTCCCGCTTTGCTTCCAGTAGGTGCGGCGTACTTCGACGTTGCGTACCCACTTGTACTTTTCGATTATAGCGACGCGCAGTGGCTACGACAGCCTCCCCTTCCAGCACATCCACACTGACGGGTTTCTGCAGATAAACATGGGCACCAGCTTCCATCGCGGCAATCGCCTGCAAGGCGTGCCAATGGTCTGGGGTACCGATCAACACCAAATCCAGTTTGTTTTCGGCTAAGAGCTTTCGATAGTCTGTATACTTCCGCGGTACTTTCGCGGACACTTGCCGTTCTGCAATTAGGTTTGCGGCCTCGTCTAGATGTCGGGTATCCACATCACAAATAGCAACAACCTCCACATCTCGTACTTGTAATAGCCGAAACAAATCACTCTTACCGTACCATCCGGTACCGATTAGCGCCACACGTTGCACGCGACCCTCGGTCGAGTCGCTAGCAGCAAAGGTTGTTCCGGCCAGTGTAGCAAGTGACACGAAGGCTCCCGTTCGAATGATAAATTCTCTACGATTTAAAGGTTCTTTAGGCATATGGTGTGCGATATCGTTTAGGTTTTGCGTGAATCGCCGTGGCGATTCCTCCTGTTATACTTGGTGGGTTAAGATACGTATTTTGTTTTTCGCTACAAATTATATGAAAAATATTGTTCCCAAAGTAGCATGTATTGCTATCAAAATGAAACCGGTATGGCCCTCAATGTATTCATCCCGACAAAACAAGCATCTAGGCTAATTGCACTTTATGAAATAACGGGGTCGAAGGCCAACAAGAACAAGTCTATTGGAGGATATGTTGCGGCGCAGTGGGTGCAGCGAACGTATACGTCGTTGTGAGGCATGATGAAAAAAAGCGTGAAAATATCCTTGATTTTGAATCAGGGGGAGCAACAATCACATCAAAAATACGCCGTCCAATTTTCGCAGTGTAACAGCGCCTGGAATGGAAAGGAGCTTAGTTCCAGCCCAGTTTAATTTTAAGCTGAGCACGGAAGCGCCGCCGCTCAAGGTCAATATGGTGAAAACATAAGGCTTCACGCATGATATCAAAAGCATCTAAGCCGCTAAGCTCCGCGTAGCGTTGGATAACCTGCGCCAAAGCATCTATCGATAAGGACAAACGATCCAAATTCTTCACTCTAGCTCTGGATGTCGCCCTTTCAAACCGCATTCGATTATTATCCAAAAGCGAGAAGGAAAACTGACCGTCCAGATCCCTTTGATAGAGCACGTTACCTGGATTTAAATCCCGATGGAAGACACCGTGCTGATGCAGACGAAAGACATATTCCCCAAGTGCATCCAATAGGGCCCGAGTGTCATGTGGACAACTCGGTAAGTGGGTAAGCCGTTGCCCAGGTTGATACTCACTGACGAAATAAGACGTGCGAAGCGTTAGTCGATCGTTGATTTCTAAATAGCCCACCGGCATAGGGGGATGGATTCCCTTTTTCCGCAGGGTATTCGCATTATCGAATGCACGACGAGCTTTTGATTTCCTGAAACACCGGTAGATCACACGATTGGCTAAGGTGATCCGTCCAAATCGCTTCACGACAAACTTTTTTCCAGCTATTTCCATAATCTTGATGCAATTTCGTCCCTTGTGTAAGGTAAATGGCAGTTGATCAAATAGGAAATGAATCTGGTTCAGCTCGTGGCCATAATGCTGATACTGCTGATGAACAAATAAAGTACTGTACACGAGTTCCTTTCTTTCTAGCGTTGCAGGTGCAACGGCTGATTTAATCCAGTAGTTCGCAATTGAAACCGCAAACATTCACGGTATTAATCACTTCAAACACGTCAAAATTTTCCGCTTCAATACGCATGATTTTATCGCAATCCTCCAAATCAAACGTGATGCGAATCGGCTGCACAAGGTAATGAAGGATATCGCGGAGATTAGCGGCATCTTTATGCTGATGAATGTTTGTCTTAAAAACACCTACCATCACCGTATTCCCGTTCTCCTCGACTTGCTCACCATCTACGCGCCGGTCTGGTTCTTTGAAATAAGTGAAAATTCCCATTTATCGTTCTTTTAATTGTTAGACAAAGCACGAATGTAGACGCGATTTATACATATAGCCAGTGTTTTTCGACCAATAGCCATTATATTTATACCAAAGCTCCATCTGTATCGGTTAATGTATGCAAACGTTTGCGCTCAGCTGACCGTTTGAAAATGAAAGGAGCTGCCTTTGGTAGATAAAACAGGCGAGTTGGTCGAATATCAACAGGGGTTGCCAGGAATAGGCTTAACTTTGATCGTAAATCCATGGCGAATATGAAAACTTCTATAGAAGAAGAATTACTAAACGTGAAGAACCGGCCGTTAATCCTGTTTTGGACAGATAAACGATACCGGTTTTTGCGACATTTTATTTTCTTGACCGGTTTCTTTATCTTTCTGCTGGTAAGCAGCTATCGGCACGATTTTCCGGTCGATGACCGGCTATTGGCCATACTGATCATTTGCGGGGTATTCGTGTGGCTCTTTTATACGAACATGTACGTATTGGTACCGTATCTGTTTATGCGGGGGCGTCATCTGCTCTATTTGCTGGCCTTAGTCATACTTGTGGCCGTAGAAATTGCTATGCTGGGCCTGCTATTTGATCACTTCTTCAACACGACCAGCCTAGAAACCGAATCCAATGGTTTGCAAGATATCGTTGACGGTGCATTTATCACCTTGTTGATTGTATTCCCTAGTACAGCGATGAAGCTCTTTCAACGTTGGGCGATAGATGTAGCAAAGATCGCGGAATTAAAAGAGCTGTCGAATGAATTGGAGCTCAACTTGTTAAAAAACCAGATTAATCCGCACTTTCTTTTCAATATGCTCAATAATGTCAAGAGCCTAATTCGACAGGATCCTGAGAAGGCGAGCAGAGTTATTTTAAAACTCTCAGACTTCCTCCGCCATCAATTGTACGAAAAGGGTGATGAAAATGTCTCTTTATGCTCAGAGATTGAGTTTTTATCCAATTTTTTAGATTTGGAAAAAATACGGAGGGATGCGTTTGTTACCTCCATTGATGTCCAACAAAAAGACGACGCATTGCTAATGAAAGACATCATCATCCCGTCGAATCTGTTCACGACCTTTGTGGAAAACGCGATCAAATACAGTGTGGATCCCGATGGGCGGGGCTCGTATATCAAAATCCTGTTTACCTCAGCGGACGGCCGTCTGCATTTCAATTGTCGGAATTCAGTGCAGTTAGAGGCCACGCAACGCTTGTCTGCAGGTGGAATGGGCCTGGTCAATATACGCCGGAGACTCGAACTGTTGTTTTTTCGCCGGCATGAACTGAAAACGCGTCTAGAAGGAAACGAATTTATTGTCGATCTAAATATAACACTATGACCTGCATGATCATTGACGATGAGCCCCTGGCCCGCGACGAAATGCAATACTTGATTGCACAACATTCCGATTTAACACTGCTGGGTTCATTCGCCAATCCCGCAAGGGCGCTAGAATTTTTGCACCACCAAGCGGTTGATTTGGTTTTTTTGGATATCGAAATGCCGATGCGCAATGGTTTGGAGGTAGCGCGCGTCATCGGTAGACAAGCCCTGGTTATTTTCACGACCGCCTACCCGCAATACGCATTAAAAGGATTCGAGTTGGACGTCGTGGATTACCTCTTGAAACCCATTGACAGTAATCGGCTCATCCGAGCTATTGAGAAAGCCAAGCGGCTGAAAGGATTGGTTAGTCCATCCCACCCCACCGGACCGGTCTCCCCTGTCGATACGATCTTAATACGATCCGATCGCCGGTATCAAAAAGTAGAAATTAATCAGATCACCCATATCGAAGGATTAAAAGACTATGTCGTCATTCATGAACAGGACCAGCAGCTGATCACCGCCATGAATTTGAAAAACATGCAGAAACGATTGCCGGCAGATCGCTTCTTAAGGGTAAGTAAATCGTATATCGTGAACTTGGATCATATCGAGGCTTTTGATTCGACACATATTCGATTGAATGGCAGAGAAATCCCTATCGGCGCGGTGTATCGCGATGAATTTTTGAAACGCCAACTGCGCAATGAACGGGATCAGGAAGATCCCGCCGGTTAAGCGCACACAACATCTATCGTGGGGTGCTATTTAAAATGCCTCTTGAATTTTTAAATTCCTATTCTTAATTTTAGCCCGTGCTTTTATCCTAAAGCACATTGCCAGAATAATCTGACATCATTTGAGACTATTATTTTTGACAACCATAAATTTAGTATTAAATCATGTTAAACCGATTCTCGTTTCACAGCTGGCTTCGTTCAATAGGGAAGCTACACGTATCGTTTCTTTTTATTTTGGGTTCCGTGTCTATGAGCACAACATTTGCTCAACAAACACATTCGGAGCATTTCAAGCCCAATCTGATCAATCTAGAAGGCGCAGTTAGCGATCCGTTTCGCTTTCAAGCGACCTTGAAAAATGTGAGCGACCAAGTTGAAACATTCGACTTGAAGGCGGATCTGCCAGCAGGCTGGCGGGCAAATTTCACCGCGATGGGTAGCCGAGTGACGTCCTTACAAATCGAACCCGGTGCGGAACAGCAAATTACGATGGAAGTTTTCCCTTCCCCATCCACTAAGCCTGGGAATTACGACATCCCTTTACACGCCAGCTCTCCAAATACCTCGAACAAGATTGATTTTCAAGCGAGCATCACCGGTTCACACAATGTGGAATTGACTACGCCTGAGGGAAAAGTGAGCAACGATCTCGTTTCAGGCAGCAGCAAGACCTTCAATCTTCGCGTAGAGAACACCGGCAGCTTGCCATTAAGTGATCTAGAGATCGATTCTCGCTTGCCTTCGAAATGGGAGGCAGAATTGGAACCGGTCAAAATTGATCAATTGGAGCCCGGAAAATCGGCAGACGTACAGGTTAAACTTCAGGCTCCCGAAAAAACCATCGCCGGAGATTATATGGCGAAATTCACGCTGAAAAATGCCAATACACAGGATGAACTGGATTATCGATTGACCGTGAAGACATCCATTCTTTCAGGCTGGATTGGGTTTTTAGTCATACTACTGGCTATCGGATTGATTTACGGGTTAATCCGCAAATACGGAAGACGCTAATCCGTTTTGCTGAAAATTGTTGTACCTAGCAGATCTGGGATTCTCAACCGCTAATTTTTTAAGATAGTTTTAATATGAATGACCCGATTATAAAACTCCAAGGGCTGGAAAAGCGTTATGGCGCCCTCACCGCCGTTAATGATCTCCATCTAGAGATACAACGAGGTGAAATATTTGGACTATTAGGACCAAACGGTGCGGGAAAAACGACGACAATCCTAATGATGCTTGGCCTTACTGAGCCCTCAGGTGGTCAAGCGATGGTGTGCGGCCATGATGCAACCAGACACCCCATACCGGTAAAAAAGAAGGTAGGTTACCTTCCGGACAGTGTGGGTTTTTATACGAACATGACCGCGCTAGAAAACCTCTCTTTTATAGCACAATTGAATGGTTTCACGCGCCGCGAAGGACACCAAAAAGCGCTGGATTTATTACGGATTGTCGGACTGATCGACGTAGCGGATAAAAAAGTGTCTACATTTTCCCGAGGAATGAAACAACGCTTGGGATTGGCTGACGTATTAATCAAAGATCCCGAAGTGATTATTTTGGATGAACCCACATTGGGCATTGATCCGCGGGGTGTGAGCGAATTTTTAGATCTCATCAAGCACCTCAGTGTCACTCAGCAACTTACAGTCCTGCTATCCTCGCACCATTTACAACAGGTTCAACGCGTATGTGATCGAGTGGGGATTTTTGTCAAAGGACAATTGCTCGAGGTTGGCGCTATTGATGAGCTGGCTTCGAAACTGTTGAAGCGGGACGGCAACACAACGGTGGTTGATCTAGCTACTCCACTACCCGATCTGGAGCGAGTACAGGAGCAAATCACACTATTACCGGATTTTATAGACTGCAATCTCAGCCCAACTCGCATAGAAATAAAGACCGGCAGTGAACAAACCCCCCAAATCGTTCAACTGCTCGTCCAGCAAGATGCACAGATTGACGGAGTTCGCCGGAAAAGCTACGGGTTGGACGAAATTTACAGTACCTATTTTGAAGAACAAAACGCTGATAAAACAAAGAACAATGAAAAATCAACTGGTTTCTTTAACAGAACATTCCACGGCAAAGCCATCGAAAAATGACCGTTCCCTGTTGGGGGTCTTGGTCAATAAGGAAATCGCCTCATTCATTCGCAGCTGGCGCTTCATTGTTATGGCGCTTTTGATTATCCTGACCTTTATGGCATCGATGTACGTGTCTATGAGCAACATCAAAGGATTATCGGTAGCAACAAACGACCCCGCATCCAACTTTATCTATCTAAAGTTACTGACAGCTACAGATCAGTCGATTCCGCCCTTTCACGTGTTTTTAAATTTCTTGGCGCCGCTACTGGGCATCGGGCTTGGCTTTGATGCGATCAATACCGAGAAGAACACCGGTACACTCACCCGATTACTGGCGCAACCTATCTATCGGGACAATTTGCTCATCGGTAAATTTCTCGCTCCGTTGCTTTTAGTTGGGGTTTTCTTTGCGGCATTGACTTTATTGATGATCGGTGCAGGCATCTGGTTAACGGGTGTGGCAATGGAGCCACAAGAATTGTTTCGGCTTATTGGATTTATCGGCATCAGTATCCTTTATGTGGGGTTTTGGCTGAGCCTGTCTATTCTATTATCGGTACTTTTTACGCAACCCTCAACGGCTGCAATAACGGCCTTCGGGATCTGGCTCTTTTTCACCATATTCTTCCCCATTCTGATCAACTTGCTCGTTCGCAGTATTTTGCCTCATCCGCAATCCCTTTCGGAAACCCAATATATCGCCTACAACGAGTTGATCCTCAGCCTGCACAGAATCTCGCCGGGTCAGTTGTATTCCGACGCCACAACCACCCTACTGATGCCGTCGGTGCGTAGTTTAGGTCCGATCAGTATGGAACAAACCCTTGGCGCATTACCTTCCAATCTGCGTTTCAGCGACAGTCTGATGATGGTCTGGCCGCAAATTACCGGTTTGATAGCGGCTACCGCTCTGTGTTTCTCGTTATCGTACTACTTGTTTATGCGTAAGGAAATCAGGAGTTAATCTCCAATCGCTATGTCATTTAACATCGGTTGGATTTGACACTATTTTGACGACTTCCCTACTGGATAATCGTAGTTTAGTTGAGCCTGTATATAAACAAGCGACGATCTGGACGCCGTTTAAACACGCATCAACTTAAAAAACACCCAGAAGGGAAGACGGACACCACAGCGGTGCAGGACTTCTCAGCGGAGATTAGTGAAAAACATATATACCTATGACTGACAGACCCCATATCCAAGAGGTGCTCACCGACTTGCACCGATTGGCGGAAAACAATCGACGAGAAAGACAGCTCGCCATGGAGCAGATTACCGATGAACGGGACCGCAAAATTGAAATCGCCAAACTCAGAAGCAATGCGTACCTTGCCATCAGTCCCGAGCAAGGTGCGTTCCTTTACCTCGCGGCAAGAAGTATACAGGCTAAGCATATCGTTGAATTTGGGTGCTCATTTGGCATTTCGACCATTTACCTCGCTTGGGCGGCTGATCACAGCAATGGAACGGTGACGACCACCGAATTGGAAAGCCAAAAGTGGGATCACGCCACTCGGAATTGGCAGCGGGCGGAGCTTGATCACCGCGTTACTTTATTACAAGGCGATGCGCTAGATACGTTAAAAAACGTAACGCGTCCTGTGGATTTGTTATTTCTCGATGGAGAAAAAAGCCTCTACTTACCGGTTTATCAACTCTTGGAGTCAAATTTACACGCCGGCAGCATGATCATCGCTGACAATATTGACCGAGAAGGGGCTTCGGACTTTGTGTCCTTTATTGAAGACCATCCCGAACGTTTTATTTCTGCAGTTTTATTCGACGGCCGCGTGATGCAGGTACTCGTCATTTGATGAACGGGCGGAGTATACATCAGCTCAATCACCCATAATTTAGGGATTCATGAAACACTTTCGAACGCAAATTACCAACAGCAGTATAGAGTCTGCGGGTTTGGTTAAAGATCCTTACCAGGCTTTAGCCGAATACATTTGGAATGGATTTGACGCGGACGCCCACACCGTTACCGTTGACTTCATCAGCAACGAACTGGGCCACCTCTCGCAAATTCGCATAAGCGATGACGGGACAGGGATCCCTTACCCGAGGCTGGCCGAGGCCTTTGGGAATTTTCTGGATTCAGCAAAACGCAAAGTTCCTAAACGGACTTCCTACACCCGAGGTCGTAAGGGGAAGGGGCGTTTTTCCTTTTCGCTATTTGCCACACGCGCGAAATGGGATACCCGATATGCTGACTCGGAGCACGATAACTTTGGCTACAGTATTCAGATCGCTCGAGATAATAAACAAGCGTTTGATTTTACGGAACCGGCTCCTACCACTCGCGGTACCGGTACGACAGTCGAATTAGAAGGTATTTTTGGCCTTTCCGCATCCGCATTAGCGTCTGAAGATTTCGAGCAATTTCTAGCACAAGAGTTTGGTTGGTTTCTGCTACTCAATAAAAAAAATGGACGGCAGTTGATGCTCAATGGTATTCCGTTGGCGTACACTCAAATTATTGACGAAACCGACCATAGGCAGTGGACAATCAGTGCCGATGACGACACCGATTATGTATTTGAAATACAATACACGCAGTGGAAAGTAAACATTGGCGACCGGTATTATTATTACTTTTTGAACGGCCGTCACCTTGAGGTCGCAAAAGTACTCAGCAGTTTTAACAACAATGCGATTTCCTTCCATCACAGCGTGTTTATCCAATCTACGTTCTTTGATGATTTTTTTCAAAATGATATGGCGCTAGCTCAGGAGGACAATCTCTTCAGTGAGCGGCTACAACAGGTGGTATACCGTAAATTGCAAACCGAGCTCCGCGATCTGCTATCTGGTAAGCAGAAGAAATTTATTCTTGAGAAAACGGTGGAACATAAGATCAAACAGATAGCGGATCAAGGCCTGCTTCCCTCCTATACCGATTCGGCCGACGATCAGCACCGACAGCACACCCTTCTCCAATTGATCAAAATCATTTATGCTGCTGATCCCCGGAGTTTTGTGGGCGTTAAACCCAGTTTCACCCAATCGTATATCAGTTTTCTGGATTTGCTCCTGCAAAGTGATCAACGCGCCCATTTGGTTTCCGTATTGACACGTTCCACTGCTTTCGGTGAAAAGGACCGACAACGTTTAGAAGCCCTTTTGAGTTAAGGAATGAAAAACGGAGCACACTCGGGTGATTAAAACAGGCCATATGCCCTGTTTTCCATAAAAAAGGGACCGAAAATCATCGATCCCTTTCCTGTGTCTAGCCGAATGGTAGGTATTCTATTATTTATGTAGGTGCCAAATCGACTGTTAGGATCGCTTAGGGCGTCCTACTCCCTACCCTCACCTACCTGTTTTCGGGCAAAGTCAACTCTACGTATACCGGATAATGATCCGATATCACATGCGTTTGGTCGTTTTTAATAATGGTACTTTTAGTGACCATCTTCGCTGCTACTGGATTTGCCCAAAGAAAATCGATACGTTTTCCGATCCCTGCATTCGAGGATTTGATCTTACCTTCTCCACTTTTGAAGGTGGGTACACTCGACGCAAAAGTATCGTTCAATAGTCGATAGGAATCTTTGAATCCTGCTTTGTCGAGTTTCTCCAGTACGGAATAATCGATCTGATTATTGTTCAAATTCCGGATATGGTCGTGCTTCTTTTCTTGCTCCCGCATCGATTGAACCACTTGATCGCCATACTGCGCCTGATCGGAAATGTCCAAGGCATTGAAGTCTCCCATGATCAGTATCGGCTCGTCCTGGGGTAACGACGCGGTCTGTGCAATAATGTTCTCCACTTCCTCCAACCGTTTTCGGTAACTAAACGGAGAAAAATGAATCACAAAAATGTGAATTCCTTTCACTTGCGCGTACAGATAACTATGCCACATGTTTTCAGTGACCTTTTTAAAATTTACAGGGGGCGTTCTCGAGGTCAGCGCCGTTGGAAATCCATCTTCTTTAGATTGCAACGCATACGGGTGACCGTAACGCTTGGCTAACTCTTCCCAAGACTTTTGTGTCCAGCCATTGGTCTCCTGCGTAGCCACAATATCGGGATCCAATTCCTTAACGAAGTTCACATAGCGATCGATATTCGCCGTTGAATCCTTTTGCAATCCGAATAAAATATTGTACGACAAGATTTTAAATTTTTCCTGTGCATGGCTTGTTGTGACTATTCCAATCCACAAACACACTGCCATCAAAACTCTTAATGTATACATATGATTTGATTTTAGGTTCCTGATTGAGCCCATCCTGGGTTTTGTGTTAATTCCGTATTTAATTGCAATTCTTGGGTCGGAATCGGGTAAAGATAGTCCTTTTGTTCGTCCCATTGTTTTACGATATCCGGCAGATTCACTATTCTACCACCCTTGTCGCCATTCTCTAAAACCAACTCCCCTAAACGCTGGTACTGTACCCCGGGTTTCTGCGGAGGTAATGTCCCTTGATAAATCACCAAGTCAATAGAGCCGTTCTGATCCAGATCGTATTCGCCAGCGCCCGGAAAGTACATCCCATAAAAGGGCTTGGCCAAACGCGCTCCTTCTTTCCAACGCAATAGATCTCGATACCGATGCCCCTCTTTCACGAGTTCTACACGTCGCTCGCGCCGAATCTCTAACAACACACCGGTTTGCGCCTCTTTGCTCACGTTGGGATATTCCTCCAGTAGGTACGGGTCCGGGACGGCGTTTGCGTCCTGCACATTCAAATTCGGCATTCCGACTCGATCACGCAGTAGTTTAATGCTTTTGTCCACATCAGACTGGGTAAGCTGTCCCAACTCAGCCTTTGCTTCAGCATAGTTCAGAAGCACTTCCGCGTATCGGATAATCGGCATATCGTTGCTCGATTGACCGGCATCGTAACTTGGAGCCCAGATATACTTGATGAATTGATAACCGGTAACTGAAGTGGCGAAATCGGGAACCGACACCCCATTCTGCCCGATACGCTTATATCCAGGCGTACGAATGGTCTGTGCCAAACGCGGGTCACGGTTTTGCGTCTCTTGATAGAACTCCATGGTCTGATATCCCGGTTGATCCGTAAACCTGCTTCCATCACTCATCAGGTAACTGTCAACGAGTGATTTCTGCATACCAGGCCGTCCATAAGACGCCGAAAGTATGTAAAAGTTTGCCGAATGAACAAAGGGCACAGCGGCGTCGTACTGCCGAGCTAATATCATTTCTGATGCGATCGCATCTTCCGCAATAAACAGTTCGTGGTACGCGTGATTCGTATCACTTTGATAAATCGAGTATACTCCGGAGTTGATCAGCTCCTCTGCAGCCGATACGCCTGATGCTAAAATCTCTTGCCAGTCTCCCAAGCCATGATACTTTCGAAAAGTACCTTCGAACAAACACATCCGTGATTTATACGCAAGAGCCGTCCATTTGGTGATCAATTGCGTACTCTTTTCTGTGCTCCCGTGCTCGATTGCGTAATCTAGATCTTCCAGCATTTTAGTGAATATTAATTTTCTGGAATCACGGGCTTTAAAGAGGCCTTCATCATCCATATCCAATACATTATCATACCAAGGCACATCACCAAAACGCACGAGTTTTTCAAAATAAAAATAGGCACGAAAGAAGCGAGCGATACCATCGTAATGCAATCGTGCAGTTTCATCCTCGCAAAGGTGTGAATTCGCTAAATAGAAGTTGATTCGGCGGAGTTCGGCCCAATCCCAGCCGCCTCCGCTAGAAGGGGTCGTTCGCGTACCTTGAATTTCCGACGCGATGGTGTTCCTCGCCTCATCATCCCCCTGATTAGGTGTGTTGTAATGTATGGCCAGTGCATCGGGCAGCACGGCATAAAATGCATTGGTATAATTCTGTAATTCCGCGGCGGTGCGGAAATAGGTCTCCGGCGCTAATTCCGATAAGGGATACCGCTCTAGATAATCATCGTTACAAGCGGTAAAGAGTAATAAAGCCGATATATAAGGTAAAAATTTTCGTGTTTTCATAGTTTCTAAAATCCTTAAAATGAAAGTTGTGCTCCGAATGAAATGACTTTACCGATTGGGTAACTCCGTCCCGTATTGTCTGTCATGACTTGCTCAGGGTCAATATAGTCGCTCTTCAGCTTTGTCCAAGTGACCAGATTCTCACCACTCATAAATAGGCGTAACTTATTCACGTGCACTCTATTGGTCCATAGGCTGGGAAAGGTGTATCCGACGGTTAAATTCCGGATTTTCAAAAAAGCTAAGTCTTGCAGGTACATATCGTTACTCACTGATAGCTCTGAGTTTTGAGCCGTATACCCCCGCAAAAAAGGGAAATAGGAATTTGGATTGTCCTCTGACCAGATCTTGTCTGGGAAATCACTAGGAATAAACGAATCATAAGGTCGAGCGTAGACAGACCAAAAAGCCTGAGCCTCTAAATTGGGATACCAATGTCTTCTACCAATTCCTTGAAAGAATATCGAGGCATCAATGCCATTCCAATTTCCGCTCAACGTCAATCCATAGGAATATCGAGGCTGACTGTTACCTATAATTTCTCGATCTCCTGGATCAGCAAGGGTATTGCTCCCCGTATTGATCACCCCATCTCCGTTGAGATCTAAAATCTTAATATCGCCCGCTTGGAGACGACGCAAGTCTTCGGTAGGCGCCTGGACACGCCGACGATTGATCAAATCCTGATTCACATGCTGGGCGTATTGTTGGGCTTCCTCTGTCGTTTTGAAAAATCCATCGTACCGGTAACCCCATATTTCACCGAGTTGTTGCCCCTCGTAATACGTGTTGATCAAACCAGC
>DXCW01000056.1 GCA_019115805.1 Candidatus Sphingobacterium stercorigallinarum | reverse complement strand
AATACCGTCCGCGGGAAAATCACGGATCAAGAGGGGAATCCGGTGGCTGGCGCATCCGTTTCAAATCTGGTAAGCGGGGCGGGAACCTCGTCGAATGACCAGGGAGAATTTGAAATCTCCGGACAGTCCGGAGAGGAACTTCGCATCACGATGGTCGGTTACGTTACTCAAACCGTTTCTATAACCGGACCTCAAATTCAAATCACTTTAGACGTATCCCAACAAGCCGTAGATGAGGTCGTCGTGGTAGGGTATGGCCGCCAAAAGCGGGTGAATTTAACAGGTGCTGTTGCCCAGGTAGGTCCCGAAGTTTTAGAGGATCGACCTGTCGCAAATGCGGCGCAAGCACTTCAGGGGGCCGTTCCGAATTTAAATATTAATTTAACCAATGGACGACCTGGAGGGGAAGGAAAAATCAATATTCGAGGATTTGCTTCTATCAATTCGGCGAATGCGTCGCCTTTGGTATTGATCGACGGTGTGCCCGGAAACATTAACAATATCAATCCCAGGGACATTGAGTCGATATCGGTATTAAAAGATGCGTCCGCTGCCGCGATTTATGGGGCGAGAGGAGCATTTGGTGTCATGCTGGTTACCACCAAAAAAGGCAAAGCGGGTAAGATGTCAATTAGTTACAGCAATAATTTTGCGACTTCTGATCTAACGGTCCGAACCGATTTCATTACCAATGGCTATGATGCTGCAGTGCTCAATGATGAGGCTTTTGTACGCGCCACCGGTAACCGGTATACCGGCTATACGGATGAGGATTACGAGGAACTGCTGAAGCGAAAAAATGATCCTTCTCTCCCGTGGGTTGTTATACAAAATAGGAACGGGAAAGATCAATATGTCTATTATGGTAATACCGATTGGTGGAATACGTTTTATCGCAACCGAATGAACTCGATGGAGCACGCGTTAACTTTTTCAGGAGGGTCCGAGAAAATTGATTACTATGTATCTGGAAGGATGTATACCAAAGGCGGACTCATGAAAGTCAATCAGGATGAGTTTGAGGGCTACAATTTGCGAAGTCGACTGACTGGCCAGGTGACCGATTGGTTGCGGATTAGCAATAATTCCCAGATCAATTACCAGAACTATACGTATCCGGGCTGGAACAGCAGTGTCGACGCAAACAATAACTTTATTTCGACTACCGTGCATGCCTTGCCCTCGTATGTGGCACAGAATCCAGACGGGACGGCAACGTATAGGACAGAGTTAAATAACTACAATATCGGGGACGGCATTATGGCCGATTTGCTCCACGGAAAATCCAAAGGTGGAGAGAAGGAGTACGAATTTATCAACTTGTTTGAGGCGGTCGCTGAGATTACCCCTGGTTTGACGGTGACGGGAAACTATACCTTTAACTACAATCCAATAGATGTCTTCAGAAGACGCACCCAGGCGCCTTGGTCAATCTATCCAGGTGAGATCAGTTATCTCGGGAATGATCAGCTTTATCAATCTCTAGGTACCTATAAAAAGCATTCGTTTAATTTGTTTGCAAACTTTAATAAACAATTTGGTGATCACCATATCGGTGTGACGGCTGGGTATAACCAAGAATTAAGTACCTACAGAAATGTGGGAGGAACGCATACCGATTTGCTTTCAGAAGATCTTAACGATTTTAACTTAGGGACCGGCGTACCGATATTGAACGGAGGAGAGGCGACCTGGGCTTTGCAAGGATTCTTTGGACGGGTGAATTATGATTATAAAGGACGATATCTGTTGGAGGTCAACGGGAGATACGACGGTACATCCAAGTTCCCAACAGGCCAGCGATATGGATTTTTCCCTTCGTTTTCAGCCGGTTGGCGTGTGATGGAGGAACCGTTTTTGGAATCCGCTCGAGCATACATCAACGAAGCAAAGTTACGCGTGTCATATGGGGCCCTGGGAAATGCACAAGAGGCGTCTGAATATGGGTATATTCCCTTATTGGGAGCCGGAACGTCGGCGTATCTGACCAACGGTGCGCGCACACAATATTTGAGTATTCCGATTCCCATATCGGCAGATCTGACGTGGGAACGCACCAGTACATTGAATTTCGGTGCCGATTTTGAATTCGCACAGAGTCGTTTAATGGCCTCTTTTGATTATTTCGTGCGCGAAACATTAGATATGTTAATTCCAGGGAAAACACTACCTGCAGTTTTTGGCGCCGCCTCGCCGAGAACGAATGCGGGCGATCTTCGGAATGTCGGTTGGGAGCTTTCCTTATCTTGGCGCGACCATTTCAACTTAGCAGACAAGCCGTTCAGTTACAACGTTGGATTTGGTTTATCCGATTCGAAAGCTAAAATTACGCGCTTCGACAATCAACAATACCTGTTAAATAATTACTACGTAGGGCAGACACTCGGGGATATTTGGGGATACCGTATCGATGGGATGTTTCAATCCGACGAAGAAGCGGCGAATTGGGACGTGAACCAAGACTTTGTGAACCGGCAGCGTTTGTCAGCGCCGGGGGATTGGTCTAGACTTCAGGCCGGTGACTTGCGATTTGTCGATGTCAATGGGGATGGAGTTGTCGATGCTGGAAAAAATACATTGGGTGATCCAGGGGACCAAGTTATTATTGGAAATAATCGCCCACGATACTCATTTGGCTTCAATCTGGGTGGAAGTTGGCAGGGATTTGACGTGTCTGCGTTTTTCCAAGGAATTGGACGTCAACACTGGTGGCCGGGGAACAATTCAGATAAGTTCTGGGGGCCTTATTCACGACCTTACTATTCATTTGTGCCAAAAGATTTCGCCGAAGACATTTGGACTCCAGAGAATCCCGATGCGTACTTCCCCATGTTAAGAGGGTATATCGCATTGAACGGAAATGGATCTTTGAATGTGAAATCCGATCGCTACCTGCAAGATCTGGCGTATATTCGATTAAAGAATCTGACGGTAGGCTACACCCTTCCCGCTGCCATGATGAGCCGGCTTAAATTGAGCAATGCGCGTATCTTCCTATCTGGCGAAAATCTTTGGACGGCTACTAAATTAAGATCGGAATATATCGATCCCGAACAGGCTGGACAGGAAACTAACGGAAGAGCCTATCCGTATTCACGAACCTTTTCTTTTGGACTAGATTTTACATTTTAAATCATGAAAAATTCATATCTCATATATATAATGGCTGTTCTTTTTCTGACCGCTTGTGAAAAAGAATATCTGGATCGGACTCCAGAAGCCAGTATTTCTCCTGATGTTTCGTTTCAAAGTGCGAAAGATCTGGAGCTGTATACCAATTCGTTTTATCAAAATGCGTTGCCATCTGCGGAGGGCGTGTACAACGAGGCGGTCGATAATATCGTCAAAACCACGCTAGGGGATGAATTGACGGGCAAGCGACTTGTTCCCACCGAAGGCGGGGGATGGTCTTGGGGAGACCTACGAAATATCAATTATTTTTTAGAAAATTGTTATACGCATTTACCGTTTGAGGAAGCGGCTCCCTATGCGGGCGTGGCGAAATTCTTTAGGGCTTATTTTTATTTTGATAAATTAAAGCGGTTCGGTGATGTACCTTGGTATGGGAAAGTGTTGAGTCCGGAAGATCAAGAGGAATTAGAGAAACCAAGAGACTCCCGGGAATTGATAGTCGATTCCATCATGGCCGATTTGGATTTCGCTATACAATACATGACCGAATCAAAATCCGATGAAAAAGCAACGAAGTGGACGGCTTTGGCATTAAAGTCCAGGGTGGCTTTGTTCGAAGGAACCTTTCGAAAGTATCATACAGACTTGGGGTTCGCTGATGCCGATACCTATCTGACACTGGCGGCCGAGGCTGCAAAACAAGTGATGGACGGCGGACAGTACGCTTTATATGCTGCGGATGGAGTCGATTCCTACGGCGCTTTATTCAGTGCTGTCAATAGCATATCTGAGGAGGTGATTTTATCTAGGAAGTTTTCGGACGCACTGCAGATTTGGCACAATGTCAACTATTATACCATTACTGCATCATACGGCAAGCCAGGACTCGATAAGAACTTGGTCAACTCGTATCTGATGCTTGACGGGTCTAGATTTACCGACAAAGCCGATTACGACAAGATGACTTTTTTGGAAGAAGTAGAGAACCGGGACCCTCGGCTTCGCCAAACGATTCGAACCCCTGGATACACACGTATTGGGGGAGCAGCTCCGGTTGCCCCGAATTTTGGAAATTCAGTGACAGGCTATCAGTTGATCAAGTTTGTGGGCGATGTGCGCTACGATAACTACAATCGTTCGGAAAACGATATGCCTATCTTCCGATACGCCGAGGTGTTGCTTAATTATGCGGAAGCTTTGGCTGAACTGAATCAACTGACTCAGGCCGATCTGGATATCTCCCTTAACCTCATACGCGCGCGCGTTGGCATGCCGGACATGAAGTTGCTCGAGGTCAACGCCGATCCGGATCCGTTCTTAGCTTCCGATTATCCAGCGGTCACTGGGCAAAATAAAGGTGCAATTCTAGAGATTAGACGAGAGCGGCGTATTGAGCTGGTCATGGAATCCTTTCGGTGGGATGATATTCTCCGTTGGAAGGCTGGTGACTTAGTCACGCGGCAGTTCAAAGGAATGTATTTTCCGAATATCGGAAAGTTTGATCTAGACGGAGA
>DXCW01000055.1 GCA_019115805.1 Candidatus Sphingobacterium stercorigallinarum | reverse complement strand
TTTCAAGTAGCCGAGACAATTCGCTTGCAGAATTCCGAAGTTCCGATTATGTTTCTGACGGCAAAAAACAGCTCCGAAGACCGCATTACCGGTTTGAAAAAAGGCGCAGATGACTATTTGGTCAAGCCGTTAAATTTGGAGGAGCTTATTTTGCGTGTAAGTAATCTGATTCGTAGCGGGATGAATGGAGATGATCTTAAGGAATTGAACTCGTATACCATTGGCGAGAAAACCATTTATTTCAATTCTTTCGAATTGCATCACGCTGATGGAACCGTCACGTCATTGACGAAAAAAGAAACCATGTTGTTGAAGCTTTTGATCGAACGCCGGAATGAAGCGGTATCGCGTGAGCAAATCCTAGAAACGGTTTGGAATTACGATGTATACCCCTCTACAAGAACCATTGATAATTTTATTCTTACATTCAGAAAGTATTTCGAACCGGATCAAAAGCATCCTATTTACTTTCATTCCATCCGTGGCGTAGGGTATAAGTTTACCGATAATCAGAATTAAGATCGCGTATGAATAGCACTGCTCGAAAAGCGGTAATTGCGGTGGCGATTGCCTTCCTCGTTTATGCACTTTACGCTCAACATTATAATATCGCGGTGTATATATTTGGTGGTATTGCCTATTTGGTTTGGAGCTACTTTAAGGAAGGAACGGTCTACTTAGCTACGCAAGCGTTTCATAAACAAGATTACGAAAAAACAAAGAAGCTGCTAAGCGAAATAAAGAATCCCGATCGACTGCGTAAGGGGAGGCGGAATTTCTATGAATTTATGATGGGGAACCTTGCGCTGAAGGAGGAACGCATTGAAGATGCCGAGTATCATTTTCAGTTAGCCTCAAGATTGCCATGGCGCCGTGACAATGAGAAGGGCATGGTGTTGATACACTTGGCAAATATCAATTTACGTAAGAAGGAGTTAGAGCGAGTTGCCGCGTACTTGGATGTCACTGAGCAGCTAAAACTGACCTCTAGACAAAAATCGATTATAGAGAAAATAAAAAACGAAGTTAATAGACAAAGTAGTGGAAAACAAAATTAAGAATGATCTGTTGATCCGTGCTGCTTTTTCGCAGCCAACCGAAAGACCCCCTGTATGGATAATGCGTCAAGCAGGCCGTTTCATGAAAGAATACTGGGAAATTAAAAACAAGTATTCTTTTTTAGAAATGTGTAAAACGCCTGAAATTGCGGCGGATGTAACCATGTTACCTATCGACTTATTGGGTGTTGATGCGGCCATCCTATTCTCGGATATCTTGGTCACGGCAGAGGCCATGGGTGGCGAATTATCTTTTGAGCAAGGTGTCGGTCCGCGATTTGCCAATCCTATTCGTTCAGAAAAGGATGTTGATAATTTGCGGGTAGATTGTTTAGAAGATCTACAATATGTAGCGGATGCGATCAAAGTTATTCAGCAGCGCTTAGATGGTTCTGTGCCGTTAATCGGTTTTGCAGGCGCCCCCTTTACAATTCTAAGCTATTTAGTGGAAGGAGGTTCGTCAAGAGACTTTAAACGGACCAAGACTTTATTGAACAATCAGCCCGAGCTTGCGCACCGCGTGTTATCGAAAATATCCGAAGTAACAACGGCATATTTGAACATGCAGATCGCCGCCGGTGTTAACGCGATACAGTTGTTTGATAGCTGGGCATTGGCTCTGTCTTGGAGTGACTACCAAGAGTTCTCCCATCGTTATAATAAAGATATTATTAGCAAGTTAAATCGTCAGGATATCCCGATTATCTCCTTTGCTAAAGGCGGATCGGTGTTCGCACCGCTCATGGCCGAAACTAACCCTGATGTGATTTCGATCGATTGGAATGCGGACTTATTGAAGATCAAGCAATCCCTTCCGAAAGGCATCGCCGTTCAGGGTAATCTGGATCCCATTGTTATGTATGCGGATAAACCAGTAATAAAACGTAAAATTCTAGAACTGTTCGAACGTATGCGTGACGAGCCGGGCTTTATTTTTAATCTCGGACACGGTATTATGCCCGATATGCCATTTGATCATGTCAAATACGCTGTTGAAACCATTCGGGAATACCGATATTAATAGTTGAAGCGAGGTGTTTTAGACGCCTCGCTTTTTGTTTGAATCAGACGCGAAAGATTCTTCCTCACCCGAGCTCTGTTTTAATGTGGGAATAAGTAAATTTGTATGGTTCTTTAATGGGTAACATTCGTTATGATTTACTTGTACGCAAAAGCTGTCCATATCATTTTTGTCGTCTGTTGGATGGCAGGCTTGTTTTATATGCCTCGATTATTTATCTATCATACAGAGGCGAAACAAAAAGGTGAGAGCGAATATAGTGTACTCCATCAACAATTTGTCGTTATGGAGAAACGCCTATGGTGGGTGATTACCACACCGGCTATGATATTAACGATCGTCGCGGGTGCCGTGATGTTGACGATGAACCCCAGCTTACTTGTTGCAGGCTGGATGCAAGTCAAGTTGTGTTTTGTTGTTGGGTTGATCGTCTATCATTTCGTCTCGCAAAGAATAATGTTCCAATTGCGTGAGGGACGATCTACCTGGTCGTCTTCGCAACTTAGAATTTGGAACGAGGTGTCGACTGTTATTTTGTTTGCGATCGTATTTTTAGTGGTTTTGAAATCAGCAATCGGTTGGGTGTTTGGGGTAATTGGAATTATGGGGCTCGGTGTCCTATTGATGGTGTTAGTTAAGATTTATAAACGTTATCGTAAAAATAAAGGCGAGTATGTGGATTAAAAACAGCTTAATAAAATATTTGTGTGTCTTTTGTTGGATGAGCACATCGGTCGTATGTATGGCACAAGAACACGATTGGGCGTTTGGTTTTTTTGGAGATTTAAACGTACAAGAATCCGCTTACGATGCCAGTTTTGGCTTGCAGGGTAAGTATTCTTATTCGAATTTCCAATCGATACAGGCCCAATTCCATGGGCGTGGTGATCTGCTCGCTGTTGGTGCGGATTATTTAGTTAATTTCATCGATCGTACGAAATCCGACTTCAACGTCTTTTTAGGAGCAGGATTAGCGCAAGAATTTTTCACCTACGATTATGCTTTTCCTGAAGGTGCTGGTAATTCCACACGAGTGAAAGAAAACTATACCAAGTTAAACGGTCAAGCGGGCGTAAGTTATCTGTTCTCAGAAGTCGATCTTTCTTTATATGCAGGGTATAAAGTAAAATATCAGTTTGAAGATGAACTATTCCAGCCACACTTTCTAATCTTTGGGATTCGTTATCATTTGTGGTAGTGGCGGCTTAGAATTGTGGTTATTTAACCGCCAAAATTTAAGTATTTGACTTCTAGGTATTCATCTAACCCCTGTGTTGCACCCTCTCTTCCCAGTCCAGACTGTTTCACTCCTCCGAAGGGAGCTGCGGCATTAGAAACCATTCCGGTATTGATGCCGACCATTCCAGCCTCCAATGCTTCGGCGACGCGGAAGCATTGCTGAACATCTTGGCTATAGAAATACGCAGCAAGTCCAAACGGTGTAGCATTGGCTAATTGGATGGCTTCTTCTTCATGTTCAAACTTAAAAAGTGCGCAGATTGGACCGAACGTCTCTTCGAATGAAATCGATGCATGTCTTGAAACGTTTGAAAGCACGGTCGGCTGGTAGAACAATCCGTTGATACGCTGTCCTCCGATTTCGATCTGTGCCCCTTTATTTACAGCGTCTTGAACATGACGCTCGACTTTCTCTAATCCGGATTGATTGATGAGAGGTCCAACTTGACTGTCTTCTTCAATACCTGGACCGACTTTCAATTGGCTGACGGCGGCAGTTAGTTTGTCCTTGAATTGGTCATAGACTTGCGCCTGTATATAGAACCTATTTACGGCCACGCAGGTTTGACCAGCATTTCGAAATTTCCCAGCGATGGCTCCTTTTACAGCTTCATCAATATTTGCATCTTTGAATACCATAAAGGGCGCGTTTCCACCAAGTTCTAACGATATTCGTTTGATCGTCGAGGATGCCTGCTGCATGAGCGTACGTCCCACCTCCGTGGATCCGGTGAACGAAATTTTTCTGATCTTTTCATTCGTTGCAAGCTCTTCACCAATGCCTTTGCTGTCCTTTGAGGTAATGAGGTTAAATACGCCATCAGGTAAGCCGGCCTCCTGGCTAAGTTTTGCAAAAGCGATCGCGGTAAACGGTGTTTGGGAAGCGGGTTTGAGAACGACACTGCAGCCGGCGGCTAAAGCAGGCGCCACTTTCCGTGTTAGCATAGCTAATGGGAAGTTCCAAGGTGTAATTGCGGCGACCGGGCCTACGCCTTGCTTTATGGTTTGGAGGCGAGATTTTCCGTCTTGTGTAGGTATAGTCTGCCCGTAACTGCGTTTCGCTTCTTCGGCAAACCATTCAACGAATGAGTTAGCGTATGCAACCTCGATTCTCGATTCTTGTATCGGTTTCCCACTTTCCAGCGTCATGATTTGGGCGAGTTCTTCACGATGCTGCTCAATCAATTGGAAAAGCCTGTTGAGTATAGAGGCGCGTTCGGCAATTGAAGTCGTTCTCCAACTAGTCCAGCTTTCGTGCGCTACATCGATGAACTCCCGGCAGTTTTCAACAGTGAGGTCGGGTAGTTGACCTATTGCTTGTCCCGTGGCGGGGTTTACAACAGAGAAAGTGCGTTCAAAAGTAATGAATTCACCGTTTAGAAAGGCCTTCTCTATAAAGAGTCTGTTTTGCATGATATGTTTTTGTATTCAAAACAAGGTAATTAGTGATTTGTTTCTACGGCTTAGCAAGTATGCAAAAATGGAGGTAGGACCTCCATTTCTTATAAAATACTTATTGTTATCGTTGTTATCGATCGCAAATTAAAGATTGCCTAAGGTGTGGCCCATGCGATCTCTTTTTGTTTTGAGATACCGTTCGTTGAATTCATTCGGTTGAATTTCAATGGGTACACTTTCAACAATCTCTAGTCCATAGCCGATGAGCCCAGCTCGTTTCGTTGGGTTATTTGACATGAGGCGCATTTTGGTTACCCCCATATGTCGTAAAATTTGTGCACCAACCCCGTAGTCCCTAAGATCTTCTTTAAATCCGAGTTGAAGGTTCGCGTCGACGGTGTCAACCCCTTTCTCTTGCAGTTTGTAAGCGTGAAGCTTGTTCACCAATCCAATACCGCGTCCTTCTTGATTCATATACACCACGATTCCCTTTCCTTCTTTCTGAATCATTTCCATGGCTTTGTGGAGTTGTGGACCACAATCGCAACGGCAGGAGCCAAAAATATCCCCCGTCACGCAAGAACTGTGCACCCTGACTAATACAGGCTCGTCTTCTTGCCATTCGCCTTTATAGAGTGCTAAATGCTGCTCACCGGTGTTCTTTTGGGTGAACGCTTTCATTTTAAAATCACCCCATTGAGTTGGCATTTCTACACTGACTTCTTCTTTAATTAAGGTGTCGTATTTCAAACGATACTCGATCAGATCTTCGATACTGATAATTTTTAAGTTGAATCGTTCGGCGACCTTAATGAGATCTGGCAACCTCGCCATTTCTCCGTCGTCCTTCAAAATTTCCACCAGTACGCCTGCAGGCTCGAATCCCGCTAATCGGGCTAAATCAACCGACGCTTCGGTATGGCCCGTACGACGAAGAACCCCTCCGTCTTTCGCAATCAGGGGGAAGATGTGTCCCGGGCGACCTAATTCCTCAGGTTTAATATCGGGGTCGATAAGCGCTTTAATCGTTTTTGATCGATCGGATGCGGATATTCCTGTGGTGCAACCGTAGCCCTGCAGGTCAACCGAAACGGTAAAGTTGGTTTCGTAAACAGCTGTGTTTTGATGCACCATCAGATCCAATTTAAGCTCTCGACAGCGCTCTTCGGTTAATGGAGCGCACACTAAGCCACGTCCGTGAGTCGCCATAAAGTTAATGACTTCGGGCGTTGCGTTACGTGCAGCGGTTACAAAATCACCTTCGTTTTCACGATCCTCATCATCTACGACGATAATAACTTTCCCTGCTTTTATATCTTCGATCGCCTCTTCGATCGTATGGAGTTGAATCTTCATTTTTGCCTATACTAGTACGTACAAATTTAAGGGTAATATGCCACTTATTTATAAAGAGGCTGTCAAAAAGTTGGTTTGGCCAAAGATAAGAGTTTCTCGCTGTTGAGCCAACTAGCTCAGGTGGGATTGTTCACCCGGTGTCGGCAGGTTGGTGTCGGTACCTGCGGTGTTGATGGATTTTTGGTCTTTTCTTCCGGTCAATAGCGCCACCACTTTATTCCAGATCGCTTGTGCTTTCAATTTATATTGTTCAGCATCAAATAGGGCGGAATCGGTGGTCGACTTATACGTCAGAAAGATGGCCAATGGCGTCAAGACAATAATCGCCATCCACATTCCCCATAATGGCGATAATGCAGCATCTCTCGCCGCCTTTTCCGAGAGGGTAGCGATGACGTGATAAATGAGGAAAAATATAATCGCCATCACTACGGGTAAGCCCAGCCCTCCCTTGCGTATGATTGCACCGAGCGGCGCGCCAATCCCGAATAGCAATAAACAGGAAACAGCTAAGGTGAATTTTCGATGCCACTCCAGATCGTAACGAACATCTTTTTCAACCAAGGGCTGGTATTCTGGCCCTCTGTTGATGGCCATTTCTCGAATCTGTCGCGCTTGACTCAAACCGCTGCTGATTGCCATCCGTCTACTCTGATTGAATTGATCTAAATCCTCTAGTCGAATAGTGGAAGGGGCGGGAGCGTGGCGCTCGGTCGAGTCCTTTTCCCAATAGTAAGGAGAATAGAGGTGGACATACCTCTTGGCCTCTGTGGCATTGATCTGACTGATACTATCTAAATAAGTGCGGTTGGAATCTGAGTACAGTTTTAACTGTTTCAAATTCAACATTTGATGATGTGATCTGAATAGCTCTTCGTCTGTACGATTCATTTGGAAACTACCCATATCGAACTTGGTGGTTGTTTCTTCAAAACGGAATCGAGTGAATTGCTGCCGTGGGTCATAGCGTTTCGCATTTTTATTACGGCTATCTTCATAACGGACTCCATCCTTCAGTTCGAGCACCATGTAACGGTTGTCTGCAGAATTCTGAATATACCCCTCTTTCGCGAATGTCACGTTGTTGGCCGCACCCCCTGATGCGTGTTCATAAATCATCAGGTCGTAGAGCGTGGTTCCGTCTTCACTTTTTCCTTTCGCACGGATGGAGTACCCTGGAATTGTATTGTTAAAAACACCTTCTTTAATGAAAAAATCGGCTTTTTTCTTGCGCACATCGTATAAGAGGGAGCCCATCTTTAAGTTGACAACGGGGAGAATGTAATCGGAAAAAAGAAACGAGCCGGCACTAAACAAACCGACTACTACGAACAAAGGAGCCATTGCTTTTCGAAGCGATACCCCCGCCGCTTTGATAGCAACCAATTCATAACTTTCCCCCAAATTACCGAAGGTCATAATCGAGGAAAGGAGCATGGATAGGGGGAGGGCCATCGATAGCTGAAAGGCGCATTGATAGCTGAGTAGCTCCAAGATGACGTACCATTGAAATCCTTTACCTATCAAGTCATCGATGTACTTGAATAGGAAAAGCATCAAAAGTACAAACATCACGATAAAAAATGTTACCGCGAAAGGTTTGATAAAAGCCTGTAAAATCAAAAGATGTACTTTCTTCATACCCAGTCCTTGATCCGGCTTTCTTGGTTTAGCGCAGATCTATTTGCAAAGATACGCTTTTTGTTGGCTTCAAAGTGTTAGAAAAAGTTAACATCGCCGGGGGTAAAATCAGTTAGGCACTTATTCCGGACGACGACGAGGGGGATAAAACGGTCTGCTTGGCCTTTTCTTTTTGATTAAGTTAATGGATTAAGCGCCAATTACACTTTGGAGATAACCTATGGAGTTGGCCCAGATTTGCTTACGGTCCTCCAAGCTCTCTTCTTTAACGAAATCTGTAATGCTTAGAGCGACATCGTTGGTTAATTCATCTTGAATGATTTCAATCTCAAAATAGTAAGGTTCGTCATCAATCCACTTGAATTTAACGCTTTTGTTTTCTTTTGAGGACGCCAATTTCGCTCGATTGGTCTCATCGTCCCACACAAATTCATAAGTCCCGTCATGATAGTTGACATCGTCAGCAAACCACTGCGCCAATTCGTTCGGTTCCTGTAAATAAGGGAACAGAATACGAGGCGAGGAGTTTAAAACAAATTCTAAGTTAAGTTTAATTTTTTCCGCCATTTGATTCATTAAATAGACTGTGTGTCGTAGGTTATCGTAATGGGCTTCACCCGCTTTTTTACTTTTCGTAAGTATAGTGAATTAATTGATATTAAAAAATACTCCGTGTAAACTTTTTTAACC
>DXCW01000054.1 GCA_019115805.1 Candidatus Sphingobacterium stercorigallinarum | reverse complement strand
ATGCGGGGATATCATCCTTTGAGAGTGTAGCGAGGTCTATTGCAGCCCACCATCAGTACATCCTACACTACTTCGACAACAGAAGCACCAATGCTTCAGCAGAATCTTTCAATGCAAAGCTCAAAGCCTTCAGGAGCGTCTTTCGTGGCGTAAGGGATACGACATTCTTCCTGTACAGAGTCATGAAATTGTATGCTTAAAAATGATTCCCCCCCAAACTTTCGGTATGATCCCGTAAAAACAGGGTAGCCCGCAGGAAGCCAACACCGAAATTCCGGGACGACAGACCTCCATCTTTTATCCGCTCCGCCGGCATGCTGTTTACCAGTGTAATAGAGATTTCATATTCTAAAACATTTACCTAACTTTGCGGCTATATAAAATTAACGAGCTTCGACTGTTACGTTATTAATGGTGCATACAATCATATTTCAATTCATAAAAAACCCCGATAAAACAAATCACCATGCCTTTGCAATTTAACACTGTAAAATTGTTTGCTGGTTCAGGCACCCTGGAATTAGCAGAGAAAATCTCTAAATCGTACGGAAAACCATTAGGAGACATGACCTTGTCGAAATTTTCCGATGGTGAGATCCAACCTTTCTATAATGAATCGGTCCGTGGAAGCGATGTCTTCTTAATTCAGTCCACCAATCAACCCAGTGACAACCTCCTAGAGCTACTCTTGATGATTGATGCAGCGAAGCGTGCCTCAGCGCACTACATCACCATCGTGGTCCCCTACTTTGGATTCGCTCGCCAAGATCGTAAAGACAAACCCCGCGTGGCCATCGGCGCAAAAATGATTGCCAATTTAATTACCGCTGCTGGCGCTCATCGGATCATGACCATGGACCTTCATGCGGCGCAAATTCAAGGATTTTTTGACATTCCGGTTGATCATTTGGATGGGTCGATTATTTTTGTTCCATACATCAAATCGCTCAACCTGGAAAACCTGACGATTGCGTCTCCAGATATGGGGGGATCGTATCGAGCCAGAACCTTCGCAAAATTCTTTAATGCAGAGGTGATTATTTGTGACAAGCAACGTAAAAGAGCAAACGAAATTGAATCCATGTCAATTATTGGTGATGTCACAGGACAAGACGTCGTCTTGATTGATGACATTTGCGATACAGCTGGCACACTTTCTAAAGCGGCTGCACTCATTATGGAAAACGGAGCAAAATCAGTTCGCGCGGTATGTACCCACGCCGTACTTTCAGGCAAGGCGTATGAAACCATTGAAAATTCTGTACTTAGCGAATTGATCGTAACCGACACAATACAATTGGATCCGAGCAAACAAGCAACCTGCAGTAAAATCAAAGTTTTATCGACTGCTGACTTATTCGCAAATGCGATTAAAAATGTCAACGAGCACGGTTCCATATCCGGACTATTCGTCGTTTAAACCGTTACCGCATTTATAGAAAGCGCCAGTCGAAAAGTTACTGGCGCATTTTTGTATATTCAGCCACCAGACTTTCTATCTTTCCATCTTTTTTACTATCTTTGCACCTCAAATTCTAATATTTTAAACATGAAATCAATTGCTATTAGCGGTTCTGTTAGACAGAACGTAGGGAAAAGAGATGCTAGAGAATTGCGTTACGAAGGAAATGTTCCTGCAGTTCTTTACGGAGGTAAAGAGCAAACGCATCTTGCGGTATCCGCAGCTGATTTGAAGCCTATTTTATACACGTCAGAAGTGACTTTTATAGAATTGGACGTCAACGGCAAAAAAACTAGAGCGATTATCCAAGAAGCTCAATTTCATCCATTGACTGATCAAATCACTCACGTGGATTTTCTGGAACTGTTTGACGATAAAGAAGTAACCGTAAACATCCCTATTAAATTAGTCGGAGTTTCTCCAGGTGTTAAAATGGGGGGTAAACTTGTTCAAAAGTTACGTAACCTACGTGTAAAAGCGCTACCGAACAACCTACCTCAGGAAATTGAAGTTCCTATGGAGGGTTTAGACGTCGGAAAGTCATATCGCGTATCACAAGTTGAATTAACTGACGGAAAAGTATTAAACAATGCAGATGACACTATTGTGTCCGTAACCATGTCACGTGCGTTACGTCAGGCTGAACAGGAAGCAGCGAAAGCGGCAAAATAACCAGTCTGTTTGCTGTGCCTTTTGTATCGGGCACCTATCAAAAGTTGAGGCACTGACAAAATCAGTGCCTTAACTTATTAATGAGAACTGCAATCCAGCGTGATTGCTCCTTGTTTTTCTCCGTAAATATTTATTTTAGCCCCATGAATTACTTGATCGTTGGACTAGGCAATATTGGTCGAGAATACCTTGACACCCGCCACAACATCGGCTTTATGATCGCTGATGAGCTAGCCGACCAAGCCGGAAGCAGCTGGTCGACATTACGACATGCTTACTACACCGAGTTTAAGCAACGTGGACGAAATGTCTTCGTAATCAAACCGACTACATTCATGAACCTCAGCGGAAAGGCTGTTAATTACTGGATGAAGGAGCTCAAAATACCCATTGAAAACATACTAATTCTGGTCGACGATCTTGCTATTCCTTTTGGTTCCATTCGCATCAAACCTAAAGGGTCTGCCGCGGGTCACAATGGATTACGCTCCATTGAGAATTCAATTGGCGGGCAAAACTATGCTCGATTACGATTTGGAATTGGCGACAATTATCCCAAAGGACGTCAGGTCGATTATGTTCTAGGCCCCTTTGATCAGGACGAACAACGTGAACTTCCAGGATTGATCACACATGCGGTTAAAATGGTACAGAGTTTTATACATATCGGTGTCGAGCTCACCATGACAAACCTCAACACGAAATAGCAGTCCACGCTTCCTGATGGACTACTGATCTTTACGTGTGATCTCCACCACACCATTTTTTCCTTTCTCTCCGTAAGCTGAAACTGCCTTCTCACCTTTAATTACGTGAACGCTGGTGACGGCACTGGTGTCGAGACTTTCCACTTGAAAATCTGCAGGTTTTTCCTGACCATCTACGACATACAACGGACCTTGTGATGCTGCGTTTACTCCGGATTGCTGATTCTTCTTGGTGGTGATCAGCACCACCCCGTTCTTCCCTTTTTCTCCATAGGCAGCAACGGATTTTCCGTCCTTAAGAACGCTTATGGACTGGATCGAATTCGGATCGACATCGTCTAAATTCGATCGTTCCTCACCATCCACCACCATCAACGGTTTTTGCTGTGGAAGCGCCGATTCCTCCGTTTTCTCCCCTTTTACCCCGACGGCCACGGGGCGGAGCGTAACCCGAGACTCCCTACCTTTTAATGTGTCGATGGTTGGCTTGTCTTTTCCGATCACCTCTGCGGTCGAAAGGAGTGGCAACGCGAACTGACGTTCACCAATTTGATCGACCACATGCTCAATTTTCGCATTGGCCTGGTTTACGGTCACCGTAATCCCACCTATGAGTAGCGTGGGAATCAAAAAAGCGTAACGCCCAATTTGTTTGCTCGAAGAGCGTTTTTTATTCATCATCATAATTCTTCTTTTTAAAAAATCGAAATTAAACGAATTACCCATCTCTGAACCAATCCTCGATTCAGCGACTTGTAGTAAAGCATATTGGTATCCTCTCCGGTCAGCTCCCTGCTTAAGCACCTGTTGATCAGTCAGGAATTCTAGATTTTGCTGTACAGCTTTTCTCAGAAGCCAAGCGAATGGATTATACCAACACACTATTACAATGAGTTCAAACACTAGGGTATCTAGACTATGTAGTCCCCTGACATGCACATATTCATGCTTAAATATATCGAGCAACTCCCCTTCGGCATGTTGCTGCCGATGTAGATAGACCCGATTGAAAAAAGAAAATGGACGGACAGGAAACCACACATTTCGGTAATGATAGCTGCACCAAAGGGCGGAGCTAGAATAGCGGTGTATCCGCCACAAGCTGAGCAGCCGGACGATAAAGAGCAATAAGCAAAAGCCTGCACCCACCCCTACAAACCACGCCAAGAGCTCAGCAAAACCTAAACGAGGAGCCGCGTCAGATAGATTAGGCATATGGATCAGGAATTCAGCATGAATCTCTGGCGCCGTTTGAGCAAACCAGGAAGACAAGTCTAAAAAGGGATATACGCACGCATATATCGCACCGACAAGCAGGTATACTCGATTGATCCGATAAAACGTCAGCGTACGCAACAAAAAATAGTAGCCGATAAACAGCAGCGTGAGCAGTACGTTTATCTGGATTATATATAGCAATATCCCTTCCATTTTAACGATCTTTATCTTTTTCGATCAGTTCGACAATCTCGCGCAATTCCGCTTCAGTTAACTTGTCCTGCTGCACGAAAAAAGACACCATTTCCTTATAGGAATTCTTAAAATAGTCGCCGACAAATGAACTCATAAATCTCGATTTATATTCTTCTTCTTGCACTATCGGCTCGTATCGTTTCGCATTCGCATACTTGACAGCCCTCACAAATTCCTTCCGCTCTAAATTTCGAACGGTCGAGGCCAGCGTAGTGTAAGGAATCGACTCATCTCCAATCTGATCCAAAATATCCCGAACAAAGCCGCCATCGAGCCTCCAGATGGCCAACATCGCTTCCTCTTCTTGTATTGTTAATTTCTCCATGATCTACTAATGTTTCACTAAAGTACGAAACTTTCGTAGATAAACAAATATTTGGGCAAATAATTTATAAAAACGGCACAGATTCACAGAATTCC
Source organism: Candidatus Sphingobacterium stercorigallinarum (assembly GCA_019115805.1). Classification (GTDB taxonomy): domain Bacteria; phylum Bacteroidota; class Bacteroidia; order Sphingobacteriales; family Sphingobacteriaceae; genus Sphingobacterium; species Sphingobacterium stercorigallinarum. Next base: position 16,333 of record DXCW01000054.1, on the reverse strand, counting down.
GCACGCTTAAGTCGTCGTTTTAAGAATCCATTCACCTAAACCAGAACGCGCAGGAACGTGGTATAGGAATCAAAGGTAAACTGGCTCAAATGACGATTTTATGTTAATTTTATTCAAATTACCGGTCCCAAAATCGAAATCAATTTCCTACATTTGTGAATACGAGAATCGTAACGTAAAAAAATTACAAGAAATTTGATTATGTCTGAAACTGCATCTATTAACTTAAATGGGGCCACACTTGAACTGCCTGTAATTACAGGAACAGAGAATGAGAAGGCCCTGGATATTTCGAAATTACGAGGTCAATCTGGATATATCACGCTTGACCCTGGATATAAAAACACCGGCGCTACTACGAGCGCGATCACCTTTTTGGATGGAGAAAAAGGCATTTTGAGGTACAGAGGATATTCTATAGAAGATTTGGCAGAAAAATCTACATTTCTAGAAGTGGCGTATCTTTTAATATATGGAGATTTACCTACCAAAGACGCCTTAGATAAATTCCGCGGTGCCATCCGAGCGCAAATGATGATCCATGAGGATATGAAAAACTTCTTTGCAGGCTTCCCGTCCAAATCACACCCGATGGGACAGTTATCCTGCTTAGTAGGTGCTTTATCTTCGTTCTATCCAGAATCGCTAAACCCAAATCAATCCGAAGAAGAAGAAAATAAAACAATTGTCAACTTACTGGCTAAAATGCCGACGATTGTTTCGTGGATTCAGAAGAAATCACTGGGACACCCGGTAGTATATCCTAAAAATGATTTGGGATATATCGACAATTTTCTAAACATGATCTTTGGTGAAGTCAATCAAGACAAGACATTCGATCCAGTGATCATTGCTGCCATGCATAAACTATTGATTCTGCACGCAGACCATGAACAAAATTGTTCCACTTCAACGGTGCGCATGGTCGGCTCGTCCAACGCTAACTTATACGCATCAATATCGGCCGGCATTAATGCCCTTTGGGGCCCCTTGCACGGTGGAGCAAACCAAGCGGTTATTGAGATGCTCGAGCAGATCAGAGAGGACGGAGGTGATGCAGATAAATACCTAGCCAAAGCAAAAGACAAAAACGATCCATTCCGTTTAATGGGATTTGGACACCGGGTGTACAAGAACTTCGATCCTCGTGCTAAAATAATCAAGAAAGCGTGTGATGATATCTTAGAGAAATTGGGAGTGGAAGATCCTGTATTAGATATTGCCAAGCGTTTGGAGGAAGCTGCATTAAACGATCAGTACTTTATCGACAGGAAACTATACCCCAATGTCGATTTTTACTCGGGCATTATCTATCGTGCACTTGGATTCCATTCCGAAATGTTTACCGTACTCTTTGCTTTAGGCCGTCTACCAGGCTGGATCGCACAATGGAAAGAGATGCGGGATAATAAAGAGCCCATCGGCCGTCCGCGCCAAATTTACATTGGTCAACAGGCACGGGAATACCAAGACCTTTCGTCGCGTTCCTAAGACCCGTATACGAAACCTTATAGAAAGCCAAGCCGCATAACGCTTGGCTTTTTTTGATGGTTTAGATCAGCACCAATGGTTTTCTTCTCAACCCTAATCCTTCTCTTCTCCATCCCGACCGAGGTACACCAGAATGTACAGGCTATAGGACGCTAGGCCATCAAAGAAACAGGGAAACGCGCCTCCGAAAAGGAAAGCGAACCGACTCCATAGAAAAAGAAAAAAATTAAAAAGATTACGAACGGACGGAAATCCGCTTCACAATGGTTTCCGTGCCACTTGACACGCGCACGAAATAGAAACCTTCACTCAGCTTTTGCTGGGTATCAAAACTGAGATTTTGCATCCCCTCCTCTAAGCTCGCATTATGCAGATTAAGCACCTCGTTACCTAGCGCATCCATCACCTTAATGACGACTGTGCTGGTCCTGCTCAATTTGAAGTTGACGGCAATCTCATCGGAAATGGGATTAAAAAACACTTTAACATTATTAATGACCTTATCGTTCTCTTCGACTCGCATCACTTTGAAGGCATTCTTTGTTTCCGAAAAATGAATAGAAGAAGCTTCCACATACCCCGTTACACCTATGGTGAGCAATAGGCTATAAGCAGTAATACGGGCAATGTTTCTCAATTCTAATTTCATGCTCTTTCGGATAACTTGTTGTAGGTTATGGTAAATCAAAAATACTAATTAAATCTTTATTTACACTAACAAATTTACATAAAAATGGGCGGGCATTTAAAAAATATTATGTGTTTAACAATTTTTAACAAGAAATAGCGTTGCGGAATAAATTCGTGGTCGGTCGTTATTCAAATACGTTTAACGGCCAATGGCCAAAAATCGAGTTTTCGGCTTCTAATTACACCGTACCTTGCTTCGTTCTGAGCTTAGAATGCCGATATCCATAAGCAAAATAGATGGCCAATCCACCTAATAACCACAAGAGAAATATAATCCAATTACTTGCGCCCAATTCTGACATGAGGTAGAGATTTACTAACACACCAACAACGGGTAAAAGTGAAAAATTATATTTAAAACTTAACACGCTGAGCAACAACCAGACCCCCCAAAAAACGATGACCAGTGATTTATGCAATAAAAGGGCACCTGATCCCAAGTCCATCCATTCCGCCACCGATTCTCCATTGAAACGGATGGCTAAAGCCAGGGCGACAAGAAAACCTAAGCCTACAAGATACTTCCCATTGATATAGGGTACACGGAACTTTGACTTCTTCGACAAGCCCGAATGATCCATATAAAGCACACCACAGCAGACCAGTATAAAAGCAAAAAAGGTACCGACCGAAGTGAGGTCCACAAAGAAATCCATCTTAAAAAACAGCGCCGGAACCGCCACCACGATACCGGTGATGATGGTTGCAAAGGAAGGAGTTTTATACTTGGGGTGCACCTGTGCAAATTTTTTCCAAAGCAACCCGTCACGACTCATCGTCATCCAAATTCTAGGCTGGGCCAACTGAAAAACCAACAACGCACTGGTGATGGCGACGACCGAAGTCACGGAAATAATACCGGCCATGTGATCGAACCCCACATATTGAAAAACATAGGCAAGCGGATCCTTCACATTGAGCTCCGTATAGTTCACCATCCCCGTCAATACTAAGGTAATGGCCACGTAAAGTACGGCACAGATTAGCAAACAATAAATCATTGCTTTGGGCAAATCACGCTGTGGATTTTTACATTCTTCAGCCGTCGTAGAAATGGAATCAAAACCGATGAAAGCAAAGAATACAGCAGCCACTCCGCTCATCACTCCCGAGAGTCCATTTGGTGCAAATGGTGTCCAATTTTCGGGCTTAACAAAGAAGATTCCCCCAGCAATAACAGCTAGAATGATACCTATTTTAACCACAACCATAATGTTGCTTGCACGACGAGACTCTTTAATCCCAATATACACGAGCCAGGTGACTAAAACTGTGATGAGTCCTGCAGGCACGTCTAGGATAATCGGGAGGTCCAAAAACCGCGGTGCTTCTTGATAGGCTTGTAAAGCGATTTTATCGATGGCTTCGAGATTTTCTATACCAACGGCTAACGACTTCGCGTGCGCATCCAGCGCATAACCGGGCGCCATGGTTAACCATTTCGGCATCACGATTCCGAAGCCTTCCAACATGGATACAAAATACTGTGACCAAGAAATCGCGACAACCATGTTGGAAACCGCATACTCCAATACCAGCGCCCAACCAATAATCCAAGCAAAAAGCTCCCCAAAAGCTACATACGCATACGTATAAGCACTTCCAGAGACCGGCACGGTGCTGGCAAATTGCGCATAAGACAAGGCAGTAAACACACAGGCAAAAGCCACAAAGACGAACAACAAAGAAACGGCGGGGCCGCCGTTGTAACTAGCCAATCCAATGGTGCTGAATATTCCTGCCCCTACGATAGCTGCGATACCCAATGATACCAAATCCCGTACACCCAGGATTTTCTCCAAGCCAGATCCTCCTTTTTCTGCATCTGAAAGGATTTGATCAACACTTTTCTTGCGGAACAGCTGATTACCCATAATACTAATTCATCGAGTCAGGCACAAAGGTTGGAAAAAATGCTCACATATGTGCGAGTTTGTCTTGAATATATACATAGATCTCTTTGAAATTACTCAAGTGCTCGCGCTTATACGCATTCAGGATCATGCCAAATTCCTCCTCCTGCTGCGCGTTAACTTGGAAATCCCACAACCGCCTGCAGATATTAAATAATGGCTTGGGCAATTGCTCCACCCGCTCGTAGTCATGCAAATACGCCCAATCCAAAAAACGGTCATAAAAATCAAAAAACAGCCGCGTGTCCGGTACGCCAATGATCTCTAAATACTGCTTTAAAATCGTCCGATTTACCTGTGCAAGATGCTCATAAAACCGGCTTACATTCACCAATTGCTGCTCGACCAGCAAATGATCCAGCAACAATTCTACCGCGATATGCGCCATGAAAGTCCCTCGAATTGGCAGGTCTGTGAGTAAAGGATCGATTTGACGACGCAATAAATGACAATGTTCTAAAAACATCTCACTGCTGTGAAAAGCCTTATCGACCTCTACATGTCGATACCATCCTTCAGAAAGTTCGCGACTCAGAGGATGCGCAAACAGTTGCTCTTCAAATCGCTGCGGATGGAACACATACGATTTGTCGGCGTTCTTTAGCAAATCGGGCAACACACATCCCACAATCCGTTCGGAATGTACGGAAAATCTTTCGAAATAAAAGTGAGAAAGAAAATTCATACCTCGATATCAGCAAATTAATAGCTGAAAGATACAGTATAATCTCTTATCTTTGCAATCTTATAGCAAAATTTGAAGGTAAAAAAATGAACTTTGTAGAAGAACTGCGCTGGAGAGGCATGCTTCAAGATATCATGCCAGGGACCGAAGAACTATTAAACAAAGAGCAGGTGTCGGGTTATATCGGATTTGACCCTACGGGTGATTCCCTGCACGTGGGACACCTTACTCAGATCATGACGTTAATTCATTTCCAACAAGCCGGGCATAAACCTTATGCTTTAGTGGGTGGCGCCACAGGTATGATTGGTGATCCGTCGTTCAAATCGGCTGAACGCAATCTCTTAGATGAGGCAACGCTACAATATAATGTCAACGCACTCAAACAGCAACTGACCAAGTTCCTAGATTTCGGAGAAGGGCCTACGGACGCCAAAATGGTCAACAATTACGATTGGTTCAAAGATTTTAAGTTTTTGGATTTCATTCGCGACATTGGAAAGCTCATCACGGTAAATTACATGATGGCAAAAGATTCCGTAAAAAAGCGATTGGAGGGAGACAATGGTCTGTCATTTACAGAGTTTTCTTATCAACTGATACAAGGCTATGATTTCTATTATCTATGGAAGCAACACAATTGTCAAGTGCAAATGGGCGGGTCGGATCAGTGGGGAAACATTCTTACCGGTAGTGAAATCGTCCGTCGACAAGATCAGGGCTCGGTTTACGGTCTGACCACTCAACTGATTAAGAAAGCCGACGGCCAAAAGTTTGGAAAAACTGAATCTGGAGCGGTTTGGCTTGACCCTGCCAAAACATCGCCTTATAAGTTTTACCAATTCTGGCTCAACGCCACTGATGACGATGCTAAAAATTGGATTAAGATCTTTACCTTGATGAGCCGGAGTGAAATCGAAGCACTGATTGAGGAACACGATCAGGCACCACATCAGCGCCTCGTTCAAAAAGCTTTAGCCAGAGATATCACGATTCGCACACACTCGCAAGAGGATTATCAAATGGCCATCAAAACCTCCGAATTTTTATTTGGATCAGGAGGATTAGAATTCCTCAACGAACTGAACGACCAACAGGTGTTGGAGGTTTTCGACGGTGTTCCACAATTCACTATTTCACGCGACAAACTCGCATCTGGTGTGAATATTTTAGATCTTTTAGCCATCGACACCAACGTTTTCGCATCCAAAGGTGAGGCGCGAAAAATGCTTCAGGGTGGAGGGGTATCGATGAATCGTCAAAAACTAAATGACATAGAACAACAAGTGAATACTGAGAATTTGATCAACGAGAAATATCTTGTTTTACAACGAGGAAAGAAGAATTATTTCCTAATATCGGTCAGTTAACGGCCACCATACGAAGTCCAATATTAAAAACGGGACGAGCGCATGACCGCCCGTCCCGTTTTACTTTTAGTTCAGCACTACCTTCCCACTAACATCGATAATTGCCCGGCTTTTTTACTTTCCCAGTTCGATCACTCGATACGCTAACTTTTTTTTAGCAGACTGACCATCCCCATCTGCATAAAGCACTAAAGTATTAATGGAATGCGAGGTAGGTTCAAATGTCAAATTTAGTGGTTCATATATCTGATGGTCTGCGGAGACGGTGATCGACATCTGCTCAATCGGTAGTTCTTCGGTTTTTCGTACGGGTTCCTCAAAACGATGGGTAAAATTCATAGAGGAGGATTTCAATTTCATATTTATTTTGGCATCATGGATTAAATTCACCACACGAAAACGGGCATGTCCATTCTGCGGCTTCAGTAAATCGTCTTCTGTAACGATGTACTCCATCGATCCTGCATCATAGAAATAAAACGTATAAAGTGTTCCCGCATGGAAATCGAATTCTTCGGTGGTCCCCGTTCTCCCACCCTCCTGCTCGCGCATCTCTAAAACACGTTTACCTGAAAAGACCGTACGGTGATTAATAAATTGCCCTGTTGAAAAGCGTTCATTATCTTTATTAAGTGATTTACCATCAATTCGGATTTGCATTCCTTCGGACCCTTCAATTCCATTAAAGGCCGCCATCCCCGCAAAATTGGACGTCGTATTTCCCAATTCTCCAGGCGCATCCTCTTTGGCGCATCCCATCAAGAACAGCGCAATCAGTAGTATCCAAGGTGTTTTCACGTATAACGAAGTTCGGACCATAAAATATGTATCTTCAATTTTAGAAATATAACGAAATTGGACAGCTTATTGCTACACTACATTTAAATCAAATCCACACAACGGATCCCGCGCCGGAAACGTATGGTTGCGCACTCCCCGATCCTCAGGCCGTCCTTATCGAAATGGGTATGGAACGTTAGTATTGATGGAGGTTTTTTTTTAAGTTTGTACTACAGAAATCAGCGTCATTTGAATGGCAAAATTAAATACATTTAAGAACAGTAGTGGATCAACCCGAGCAAAGAAAAGGAAGAACACGACTATTTCCTATCAAAAACGAACACAGCGAAAATCGTTCGATCGGATCAACTTTTCGGAGGGACAGCGGAAAGCATTAAAAATTATAGGACTATTCCTTCTCCTTTTATCTGGGCTGTTTTTAGTTGCCTTTCTTTCCTATCTTTTTACCTGGAAAGCGGATCAAAGTTATATTGCTGCGAGTAATGGTGGCTGGGCTACCTTATGGGAAACGAACCAGGAACTACTGGACGAATCCGGTGAGATACCCGTAGTGGAAAACAAACTCGGCAAATTTGGGGCCTTGCTCGCGAATCAATTTATTTATAATTGGTTTGGCGTATCCTCGTTTCTCTTTGTTTTAATATTATTTGTCACGGGCTATAAATTATTATACAAGCGCTCACTCCTTCCCGTATGGAAAACCACTTTGTATGCGCTGCTAGCGATTCTAATTCTATCGGTAACCTTTGGATTCGCGCAGGATTTCATTTCGCCTACACCACATATTTTGGAAGGTAAATTCGGTTATTGGACCAATCAAATCTTAAAAGCGCAGATCGGTATAGTCGGTACCGCCGGATTACTTATTTTCATTTATCTAGCGGTTCTGGTTCTATTATACAACCTGGATTTAAAATGGACTTTCCAGACTTCGAAGAATAGCTCAGAGGAAGAAGAGTTCGAAGAAGAAGAAGGAGAGTTGGAAGCGGCATCTACTGTCTATAACAGCGTGCGTCAGCCATCCCCCTCACCGAGCGCGACACCGGTTAAAAGTCAAACAGCAGCGCCCATCACTCCGATCCAAGACAGTCACTTGGAAAGCCAATCTTCCGTAGTTGAAAGCAGCGATACGGCCACGCCTTCGCCTAAACAAACGAATACATTACGCAACGAAAGCCTATCGACCGGAGGCGACACGAGTCCTGCAATAGAATTAAGCATAGATCCTCCGACAGAAAAGTCAGAGAAGACGAGCGAAACCGAGGACTTGGAACTCACCGTAGAAGCGGTAACCGAGGAACAACCGATCACCGCGAACGCGCTGGTGGAGAAGTTCGGGGAATACGACCCAAAACTGGATCTATCTGGCTACCAATACCCTGGATTAGATTTATTAACCGATTACGGCAGCGGCAAAATTACGATCAATCAAGAAGAACTCGAGGCGAACAAAAACCGGATTGTAGAGACCTTACGCAATTACAATATTGAGATCGAACATATCAAAGCCACGATTGGCCCCACGGTCACCCTCTATGAAATTATTCCCAAACCCGGCGTCCGGATTTCAAAGATTAAAAACTTAGAAGACGATATCGCATTAAGTCTCGCCGCACTCGGCATTCGGATTATTGCGCCTATGCCCGGAAAAGGAACCATAGGTATTGAGGTACCGAATTCCAATCCGGAAATGGTATCTATGTACTCCGTTCTGGCGACCGAAAAATACAGAAAAACCGACATGGCGCTACCCATTGCACTGGGCAAAACCATCTCCAATGAAGTGTACATTGCCGATTTGGCAAAAATGCCTCACCTTTTGGTTGCAGGGGCCACTGGTCAGGGTAAATCGGTCGGAATTAACGCTATTCTAACTTCGCTACTTTACAAGAAGCATCCAGCCGAGCTGAAGTTCGTCCTGGTTGACCCTAAAAAGGTAGAGCTTTCCTTATTTAAGAAAATCGAGCGCCATTTTCTCGCGAAATTACCCGGTGAAGAAGAGGCGATCATCACCGATACGAAAAAAGTAATTAACACGTTAAACTCTCTTTGTATCGAGATGGATCAACGCTACGATCTCCTCAAGAATGCGCAGGTACGGAATCTTAAAGAATACAACGTGAAGTTTATCGGTCGTCGACTGAACCCCGAGGAAGGCCATCGATTTCTACCGTTTATTGTATTAATCGTCGATGAGTTTGCCGATTTGATGATGACTGCGGGGAAAGAAGTAGAAACACCTATTGCGCGTTTGGCTCAGTTGGCTCGAGCTGTCGGTATTCACTTGGTGATTGCCACGCAGCGACCTTCGGTGAACATTATTACCGGTACCATTAAGGCGAACTTCCCTGCACGTCTCGCTTTCCGCGTACTTTCCAAAGTGGATTCACGTACCATCTTAGATAGCGGAGGAGCCGATCAGTTGATTGGACGCGGAGACATGTTATTAGCGACGGGTAGCGATTTGATACGTATACAATGTGCGTTCGTTGATACGCCCGAAGTGGATCTCATTTCTGAATTTATAGGCAACCAGCGCGGTTACCCTTCGGCCCATTTGTTACCGGAATATGTCGACGAAAACAGTGAAAGCGGTGCGGGAAACTTCGATTTAGACGATCGGGATCAGTTATTTGAAGAGGCCGCGCGTTTAATTGTGATGCATCAACAAGGCTCTACCTCGCTTATTCAGCGCAAGCTCAAATTGGGTTATAACCGAGCTGGACGCATCATTGACCAATTAGAAGCCGCAGGTATTGTCGGACCGTTCGAGGGCAGCAAAGCAAGAGAGGTTCTTTATCCTGACGAGTATTCTTTGGAACAATATTTGGAAACATTGCGTAAAAGCGATTGACATGACAAGAATTATAATGTGCTATCTTTTGGTGTTTATTTCCACTGGCTCTTTGCTGGCACAAAACACAGACGCCAAAAAAATTTTAGACGAGGTCTCCAAAAAGTATGACGCCTACCGGACGATTCAGTCCGAATTTACTTATCACGCGAAAACCGCCAACGGGGAAACGTATGCTGATCAGGGGAAACTCTATTTAAACAAAGCCGCCAATCAGTATAAAATTGTTTTGGAGGACCAGGACCTCATTAGTGACGGCAAATCGACTTGGTCGGTATTAAAGCAGGATAAAGAGGTTCAAATCTCACCGGCTGACGCACAGGCACAATCAATCGGACCCAACAATATTTTCACCTTTTATCGAGATGGCTACCAATTGGTCAGCGCTGGGCAAGAGTCGGTGTCGTCTGTCGGAACACTTCATACCATCACGTTAACGCCTGAAGATCAGCAAAGCAATTACGCTAAGATTCGCATCAGAATCAACCCGAAGAATCATATACACGATGTGATGGTGTCGGATAAATCCGGCGCTGTCTATACCTATACCATCCAAGCTTTATATGTAAATCACACCATTCCTGCGGCTACATTTCGCTTTCAGGAAACCAGCTATCCAGGGTTTGAAATCGTTGATTTGCGTTAATCGCCTCTTTCTGCATATGGCAAATGGTTTTCCCCTGCCGTATGCATCATTGCAGAAGAAGGGGAAGATTCAATCGTCCCCCCGGCGCAACATCTCCACTTACGTACCAATCCAATGGGTCTTCTTCTTGCATATTGTCAGACCATTTTATCTCCAAGTAAGCCAGCTCGCCTGCTGCACCTAACAAGTGTATAGGTACTCGAATCAACAGCTTATTCCTGTCCAGTTCCGAGGTGATTTGTTTGACGGTCACCCATTGCCCTTTTCGATAACGCTGTAGGGCCCCGCCACGAATCACCCGAAAATCATATCCATTCCATCCGGTTTGATAATCCCCATCGGTATTTAACCAAAGTGTCATCCAATTATCTTGGTCTCTGGGTGATAGTTCATCCACTGTTTCACAATAAAAGCCCAACTCTCTTTCAGTAGCGACAACCTTCAGCACGTGAATATCGTTCCGACCGGTTTGATTGGTATAGAGGGTGGTCGGACGACTCTGAGCCCCAGGATGGTTTCTGGGAGCCACCTCTCCCAAATAGTCCCGATAAACCTCCGGAATAGCATCCCATTGGGATAGAGGTGGCATGAGTTTCTGTCTCGCGACAACCTCCTGTGGATCCACTCCTTTATAGCGCCGGATGTTTGCGATCATTTGCAAATAATAGGTATCCTTCAGGCCCGCTGTCCGTGTCGGTTCAATATCCCTACTGTATTCAGGATTGGCCTGATCGACAAAGTGCGCTTCGTTCGGGCGGTCTCCAGCGGGATGCTGCCATTTGCCGGCAATCCATTCATTCCATCCTGTAATAAAGACGAACGGTACGTTCTGCTGCAACGCAAAATCCCATTGTTCCTGAATATTGTAACCGTACACCATATCTGTATCCGGATCTCCAGGATGTCCATCTCGGAAACTTCTTCCCCAGTTACCGCTTTTCCCATAAAAGGCAGATCCTCCCATAGAGGCGTCTAGATTCGGATGCTGCGCAGCCGAAACGTTTACAATTTCCAACTCACCACGCTTGTTTTCATATACCTTTTGGGGGCGTTCAAATTCAATCCACGGCCAACCGCCAATTTTCTTTGGCTCGTTGGGCCATTGCGACTCCCTGAAGGTGAAAAAGTCCTCGTAATTCCGACCTTTGGCTTCCTCGGAAATACCGATAATCAAGGGTTTTCCGTCCAATGTGAACCAATTTTCTACAAATCGGCTAGGCGCTTGCGGAGCATAAAACTGATCATAAATTGCCTGCATGGTTTCTCCGGAGGCGGTATTCGTATAAAAAACAATTTGCGGAACGGGTTTACCTTGTTGACGAATTGCGGACATAGCGCGCATCAGTGTTTCAGCTTGCTCCGGATAGGTAATGCGATTGGTCGCATCAATAATCAAGAAGTCAACCTGAGCATCGGCTAATAGTTGCAGGTTACGTAAATGAACCCAATAATCATCGCCTCGGTAATATCCGTAGATCGGTTCGCCCCAAAAATAGTAACGTCCTGCGCCCACTGCGCCTCCACCCCAGTTAGGATGATGAAAATCAGCAAAAACTTCAGGATGTTCTTTTTCGATTTTACTCAAATCCCATCGATCTTCGGAGGTGGGTGAAGCGGAATCACCCTGCCATAAAAAATAAAACAATCCGACGTGTTTGTCCGTTCGTTTTCCCCCCACCTCCGGGTATTGAGGTAAGATGCGCCCCAGTTCGTCCGCACCGCTGAAGGTCTGACCAAATGCCAATGGGCAACATCCCATCAAACCGATAGCTATCCACCATGTCGTTAATCGTCTAAAAATCATTCCTTTTTCTTTATTGCACCTGATACACAAAATTAAATCTCCCTCCCGGTGCGGTATCACCGTTTACGTAGAAATCCATAATATTACCGGTTTCCTGCATGTTGTCATTCCATTTAAACTCGAAATTCAGCACTTTTTCAGTATCCAAGACGATAGCCTTGGGGATAGCCAATTCCAAAATATGATCCGACACCTTCATGGGACCTCTGGCAACTTCCTCCCATTCCCAGCGATTCCCCACATTACGTTCAATAATCACCTGACCACTGCTTGGACTTATCCGATTGACCACCACATCGTAACCACACCAACCCGTCTCCTTATTTCGGTCCGTATCGATAAATAACAGCATCCAATTGGGGTCATTAGACGGCGTCAGGGTTGCTGCTGTTTGCACGTAAAAGTAAACGTTCTCGGTGTCTCTGGCTACTTTTGCACCCACGATATCATTACGCCCGGTCCGGTTAACGTAATATTGATCGTAACGACCTCGATGATCCCTATGCCCCGTATTCCCCTTATAATGTGCATAGTACGGCTCCACATCATTCCATTCCATGGTCTGTCCCAGTGGAATGGTCTTTTCTGCTGAGGGCATGGCAAGTGCTTCCATACCTTTAAATCGCCTAACATTATCGACTAACTGAAGGTAATAGACATCACCACGATCCCCCCATCCCTTATTTGGTTCGATATCTCTGCTGTGTTCCCAATCGTATTGATCCACAAAGGAAAACGGGTCGCCCGTCCAATTATCTTCTGGTAGCCACTGTCCGGCAATAAACTCATTCCAGCCCGTCACAAACACCAATTCCGGGTCGATCTGGAAAGCCCGATCCCACTGTTCTTGAAAATTCCACCCGTACAAATAGCCCTCTACCCGGGGGTCAAATCCGTTCCGTTGACTAAAACTACGGCCGTAAGTCCCCGGTAAATTAAATGCGCTACAATGCCCATCAGTAGAAGGACCGGCATTTTGGGCAACACCGACAGTGACCTGTTCAAAACCACCTTCCTGGTTCTCCACATATCCATGCTGCGGATAGTTCTCTAACCAACCCCAATGATCTGGGCGTGACGGTCCATCAACGTAATCCGGCTGTCCGGGCCGAAAGGTGAAGAATTCCGCTATTTCACGGTCTGTTCCCGATGTTTCCAAATGATCGGGGTAGGCCATAATCGCCGGTTTTCCTTTCCATATAAACCACAGGTTTTCGTACCTTCCCGGCCGATACACATCGGTGTATAATTGGCGCAAGGAAACCAGCGCATTAGGCACCGGGCCAAACGGTAACATGAACGCTATTTTCGGCACCTTCACCCCCTCACGCTGCGCGCGATCCCAAGTTTCAAACAGCACTTCATACGATTCTTTCCAAGTCAGACTTCCATTCGTACAATCGAAGAAAACCACATCCACTCCGGCGTCAGCTAACAGCTCGGCATGCTTGCGCAATACCCAGGGATCCGTAGTTTTATAATAACCCAAAAGCGGCTCTTCCCAATAAAAATAACCTGGCTTCTTTGTGCCCCAAGCCGGATGATTATAATCGCGCATCGCTTCGGGAAACTGCCGAACGATTTCACTAATATTTTTTATCTGATACGTGGTATCGTCTTGCCCCTGATGCCAGGTCCAATAAAACATCGCAACGGTCTTATCCGCTCGCTGCGGCCCGGCCTCAGCCCGTTCGATTGCACGGCGTCCGAGTGCATCGGTGATCGTCCACTGGTCGCTATTGATTCGATTTTGCTGCTGCGCCATACACAAGGCGGGTAATAAGCCCAACCAGATCAATATCCGTATATACTTTTTCATTACTGTATGTGTTTAATCATTTACGTAACCCAAATTTCCCAGCGCGCATCAATCCAACCATCCCGGATTTTGCCAGTTCTGTCCCGTCAATTCGAATACCTTATTGATCTCCGTTTGATCAATGGGGTACAATAAAAACTTATCGCTGGAACTGCCTCGGTTTGTAAATTTAAATCGGGTGTATGTTTTCTCATTAGCTTGTTGCTGGATACGCATTCCGGTCACCAAACGATCCGTTTTATCTAAAATTTTCCAACGTCGAACATCAAAAAAACGATGTTCTTCGAAAGCCAATTCCACCCTTCGCTCATTTCGGTATCGTTTCTCAAACTCCTCTTTACTCAGGCCAGCAGGTAAATCCGGCATACCTGCCCGTTTTCGGACGGCATTTACGGCGTCCCTAGCGCTCAAGCTCAATCCAGACGACTGAATCACGAAGTCGGGATCCTCTGCTTGATAGGCGGCTTCCGCAAAATTCAAATACAATTCCGCTAAGCGAAATAAGCGTACGGCTCCATCGCTATTTCCGCTGGGGCCAGAACGGTGACTGTTAAACTTACGGAGATAATAGCCGGTACGGGTATGTCGCCTGTCGTTGCTTGATATCCCCTCTTCTCCCCCTACATACGTTTCCACGGTCGCATCTGCCAAATCTCTGGAAGCGCCATCGAAATAAATCGATGCGTAAAATCGTGGATCTCTATCCTGATAAGGTCGCTTCGGATCGTAACCTGAATTCGGATTGATGATCGGATCCAAATGATCGGGGTCGCGATACCCCAAAATAGCGGGTTCTCCATTTGACATTTCATACGCATCAACCAGCTCTTGGCTCGGATTGGGGCCAGCCCGTTCCATCCCTGGATTGCTGGGTAAACCGGCCACTTTCCAGACTTGTAACTGTCCACCCAATTGATAAATGGTTTCCTTATCGACCGCCCGTTGATCGTTTGACGAAGTCAGGAAATACAAGGCGTACGGATTGATCGCAATGCTGGCATCCGGCTCCTGATTAAACAAACTATAATCATTCGACAGGCAATTGGCTAAGGCCTCTGCGGTGATCGTTAAGGCCTCTGCCCAGGTATAGGTCCCATCTGACCAAAGCGGACTGGCAGCGTACAAAACCGCCTGTGACTTTATGGCATAAGCAACCGCTCGAGTCATTTTTCCAAACTGATTCTCGTAGATTGCCCAAGAGAATTGATCACGGCTATCTGGAATGGCCAATGCTTGATCACAATCCCTAATGATCAGATCGACCACCTCTGAAAAGGAGGCCTTCCGATCTTGGCTAAAGTCATGGTCCACGCCCAGCGGTGCGTCAAAAAGCGGCACATCGCCATAACGCTTGATCAACTGCAAATAATACAAAGCGCGCAATGTATGCGCTTGCGCAATCCACCCTTGTTTCTCCTCCTCACTCACATAAGCCGTTGCGCTTTCTATGCGTTCCAAAAACACATTACATTTCCGGATGCCTTCATAGAGCGAAACCCAAGGGCTGCCATCGGGAGAAAACCCGGGAAATGAAGAGGTGGTGATGGCACCGGCATACCACATGGCGTAGCTCGACCCATCGATCACATCGTCCGCATCTTGCGCTTCATCGCTAAACGAAGAACGCGTCACATTCGGTGCCGGTGCATAACCGTAACACGAATTCAGGTAGCCACGTGTCCGGTTGTAATCACTAAACACATCATCCATACTTATTCTGCCATCCGAAGGCAGATCCAGTTCCTTGTTGCAACTTGTTAGTCCGCTCAATAAAACAAGGCCACTTAAAATTTTGATATAGGATTTCATCTTTTTCCTGATTTCAGCAGTACACATTTTTTCACAGGCTCATTCTCAGCCCAAAACTATATACCCGGTAAACAGGGAAGCTCAAATAGCCGCCACCTTCCGGTCCAAAGTCATTTGTTTTCATATTGTCCCAAGTAAGTAGGTTCTGCCCCGATGCGATGACCCGCAGCTCGCCAATGCCTAAACGTTGCAAGCCAAGGCCCTGAATACGGTAACTGATTTCCAAATTTTTCAACCGCAAATAGGCGCGATCGAAATTTACAAAATCACTCAGTTCATGGTTTACGGACTTCGCTGTTGACAGTGCCGGCCAGTCAATTTGCTCTCCATTAGCATAACGTTCAGCCGTCCATGCGTTTTGATGCAAAGCCGTAAACATGCCACCCTGTGCGGTTTCCCAAATACCATCACCGGACATCAGTTGTGCATATTGACCGACGCCTTGGAAAAG
>DXCW01000053.1 GCA_019115805.1 Candidatus Sphingobacterium stercorigallinarum | reverse complement strand
TTAGCGAATCGACGATGTTAAACTCGCCAATCGAGCAGTTCGTAAAGTGGTTCGATGAAGCGATCCATGCCGAGGTGATGGAACCGACAGCGATGGTGGTCTCATCGGTGAGTAAACAGGGGCAACCTTCATCTCGAGTGGTGTTGCTAAAAGATATCAAACAAAATGGTTTTAGTTTTTTTACCAATTACGACAGTAGAAAGGGGCGTGAACTCATCGATAACCCACTGATCAGTGCGCTGTTTTTTTGGCCCGAATTACAAAGGCAGGTGCGGATTGAGGCAGCTGTGGAAAAATTACCTGCCGAGGAATCGTCGGAATATTTCGCTTCTCGGCCGCGAGGTAGCCAGATTGGTGCCATCGCATCGCCTCAGAGTGAAGAGATCAGCGATCGGGAGGTATTGTTACATCGCGTAGCGCAAGTAGAAAAAGACTGGGATGGCGTATTAGAAATACCGCGGCCCGATCATTGGGGCGGTTTTTTTCTTCGGCCCTCTCGTATTGAATTTTGGCAGGGACGGAGCAATAGGCTACATGATCGTATTGTATATGTTAAGGAGAGTGCAAACTGGATAATGAAACGCTTAGCGCCCTGATGGAGATGATAGAAAATATTAAAACGTTATTGACGGAACGTATCGACCCACGTGCTATTGAAGAGGTTCAAGAAAATGGATTACAACCAGCTCTTTACATCCGCCAGGAGTATCTGGTAAAGGTTTGTGAGTTGCTGCGTGATACAGAAGATTTTTACTTCGATTTTTTAGCCAATATCACGGCAGTCGATTACTTCCCCGACCCGTTTTTCGAGGTCGTTTATCACTTGACGTCGCTACCCTACCAAACACAAGTTACCTTAAAGGTCCGAGTAGTAGCCGATCGTGATTTGAATCAATTACCGGAGGTGCCCTCTGTGGTCAGCGTGTGGCGCACTGCGGATTGGCATGAACGAGAAGCGTATGATTTAGTGGGGGTGTATTTTACCAATCATCCCGATCTCCGGCGGATTCTGATGCCCGAAGATTGGCAAGGATACCCCTTGCGTAAAGATTATAGCGATCCGGAGGATTATCACGGTATTCCGATTAACTAACGTAGAGTTAGGGAACCAGAGAAAGGTAGATATGGATCTGCGGGATGATTATCACGATAGCATCCATACCGTGACCGATTGTCATCTAGATAATTATTGTAAAATTTATGAACGAGTTGTATCAACAGGCGAATAAAAAATATCAGGAGCGAATTGCGTCGGTTTCTTCGCAGGAGATGGTGCTCAATATGGGGCCCCAACACCCATCTACACATGGTGTGTTACGTCTGGAATTGATTACCGATGGAGAAGTGGTGAAAGATATTATTCCACACATGGGGTATCTACACCGTTGTTTTGATAAGCATGCCGAATCGATGAATTACACGAAAACGATTCCTTTCACGGATCGCTTGGATTACCTGGCTTCCATGAATAATAGTCACGCATTCGTGATGGGAGTGGAGCGTATGCTCGGCGTGGATCAAAAGATTCCCAAACGTATAGAATATATCCGTGTGCTGGTGTGCGAATTGAATCGAATCGCTTCTCATTTGATCGCAATCGGTACATACGGTATAGATATTGGCGCGTTTACACCATTTATGTGGTGCTTCAGAGATCGCGAACATATCATGAACATGTTGGAATGGGCATCCGGTTCACGAATGTTATATAATTATATCTGGATTGGTGGCCTTTTTTACGATTTGCCCGTTAATTTTGAGGCACGATGTCAAGAATTTATTGATTATTTCAAGCCGAAGCTAACGGAATTGGATGAGCTGTTATCGACGAATCAAATTTTTATCCAGCGTACAGCGAATATTGGTGCTTTACCGGCAGATGTCGCCATTAATTTTGGTTGTTCGGGACCTATGCTTCGGGCGTCAGGAATCAAATGGGATCTGCGCCGTATCGACGGGTATTCGGTGTACCCGGAGCTGGAGTTCGACATTCCAGTAGGAAAAGGGGAAATGGGGACGCTAGGGGATTGTTGGGATCGCTATAAGGTACGCGTTGACGAAATTAGGGAATCTGTACGCATTATTCAACAGTGTTTAGATCGACTACAAAGTGATTATCGCCGAACGCCAGACTTTGATCCCAGAGCGCTTGTCCCCAGAAAAGTCAATCTGAAAGCACAGGATTATTATGTGCGCGCAGAAAATCCAAAGGGCGAATTGGGTTTTTATTTTGTGACAGCCGAAAAGACCGATATTCCGAAACGGGTGAAAGCCAGGGGGCCTAGTTTTAACAATCTTTCCGTACTTCCTGAATTGGGAAGGGGAGTGCTGATTGCGGATTTGATCGCCATATTGGGATCTATTGATATCGTTTTAGGTGAGGTAGATCGTTAACGTATTGTTGGCTTTAAAAACAGCCCTTGTACTTCCCGTAATTTATTTATATTTGCGATCTCATAATTTAAGTTTATAATTGGTTAAAAGCCCGGTACTTCCTGAGTATCGGGCTTTTTCTATATCGTAATATCGTTCTTTTTTAGGGATACGATTAGGGCAAGGTATCAAAATCAACCTGCGGTTGCGTGCCGCCATTTTTTGCTTGGAGCGTGGTGCCGGGCTCTAATAATTCATTGAAGAACGCACCGTTTCTTAAAAAGTATCCATTATTAGCGACACCTCCGATAGCGTCAATACGTTGCTGCTCAGCGTAGGTTGCATCCACTGTAAACTTGGCTTCGGTGACCTTTAGCCATTCACCTGATGCGGTATGTACCCATTGGTTTAAATAATTTGCTTTCCGTCCTAAGTACCCCTGATTCGGATTGAAATTCTCTAAGAAGCTATGAAAACCTGTGAGATAAGTATCTGTTTCTGGACGTTTGAAACTGGCGATTAACTTCCACTGGCTTTCGTCCGGAGCATGAAACCAGGCGGTATAGTCTGTTTTTCCATTCCCGTCGGGCTCTCCCTTTAAGAGAAATTGATACGTTTTCCCAGCTTCCCAGGGGTACACCAGATAGCTTTGTCCACCGGAACCTTCATTACCGAATTCGCCCACGTATACTTGCTCACCTTTTTTATTTAACGTAATTCGTTTGTCCTCAGGTATGCTTTCCGGATCATCGGTATCGTGTGGACTCCATACCGAAAACAAAATCCGCCTTTCATCTTCGGAATTGACTTGGATCCCAAAATAACCCTCTCCAAATCCGTTGGCCATGAAGTAAGAACCCACTGGATCTTCTCCTACCGGAACGTTGATTTCATTGTAATAGTAGCGGATTGATTCGTCGGTGGGAACGGTATAGGCTAAATGACAAGATGGCCCCCGACGTGCCCAATAAAAGAAATCTTTCTGGTCGCTGTATAATAATGAGGTCTCTGTATGAGTCCCCGAGATCAGTAAAGCCGGTATTTGTCCGAAGTTTTCCGCACTACGATCGACACCTTGTAGATCAATCTTAACATAGCCCTCAGCCACAGAGAATGTACCTAAATCGTATGGACCGGACTGATTCCCTTGCAGGTCGATCGTCTTTTTATCGCCATCGTTTACCTGGATACTGATGGTGCTGGAGGCATCTGTTGCTAAGATTTGGTTAGGTAGCGCAATGCGTAATTCGTCTGCTCGATCGACACGCAGGTAGGTGCTGATCACGGTAGCCGGGTCGGACCATTGCTTTACACCTTCCGATTCGATTACTGCGGTGCTCCCGCTGGAAGATG
>DXCW01000052.1 GCA_019115805.1 Candidatus Sphingobacterium stercorigallinarum | reverse complement strand
ATGCTCACTGTCTACGCCTTCTAAGGGCAAATAAATGATATCGTTATTTGTTTTTGTTGTCGCCATAATACCTCATCTAATGTACTTTACAAAGATCGCGATAATAAGTTCACTCGTGTTACAGTATTATGGGATAAACTTGTAAGTTTTCGGGGTCTTTGCTTGGATATGCGAAGAAAGCTATTCCCCTTCGGCAGTTTTTCTGCCTAGAAATGCTGCTGTGATGGCCTCGGATAAGGCTTGTGGCTGAGCGGTCCCGATACGCACGGTTTTTAACTTGTCTTTACCGTACTGTATGCGAACGGCTTGACGTCCTTGGATATTATACAGCATGCCGTCGGTTGTGATGCGTATTCCCCAGCCTGCCAGCATCGATGTTTTTACGATTTCCACCGTTCTCAGCGCCTCGGGACGAATGGAAATACGGATGATTCCTATGCCGTAAATGATCTGAATGCGCCGATCATCTACCACGATGGTGAGTTTATAGAAGCAAAGGAGGAGCAGGAGCAAGAATCCCGCAAGGACCGAAAAACTCACTTCATCCAGTGGGTTGCGGCCCGCTTGGACGAAATAGGAAACGCTGATGATGCCTAAAATAAGGCTGAAAACAACAATCATGAGCCAGCTGATTTGGCTTTTTCGGTATACCGGTTCTTTAGGTGTTTGCTTATGCATCTTTTTTTGGTTAGCGTATATCCGTCGTAAAATACGAATAATTAATTTTCAACCCGTTATTTTGGATGGTATGGTGACCTGCGGGTTTTAATCTATAATTCAAAGACCTGCGCTGCGACCAATTTTAAGTCGGGCTGCTTTGAACCTGCTTTTTTATGGGTACGATCTTCGTACATTTCAATATGAACCGACTGTACTCCTCTAGGCAGACTATAGGTTTCCTCTTGTGAATAATTATAACCGTGCACATGGGCCCCTTCCTTGCCTGCAATATATTTGATTTCTACATAATATCTCAACGTCATGCTATTGGCTTCCTGTTGCTCTTTTTCAAGACGGATTTTTTTTACTCGATAGATGGTATGGCCACCCGAAGTGATATTTCCCTGAAGCAGAAAAGTTAACTTACCGTCCTCTTTACGTTGCAGCTTTATCATGGGTTCTAAAACAGCGGTTACCCGACGCGAGGTGGTACGCTGAATGGTTCTTCCGGTTTGGGGATCTTCTTGAGTGATGCGAGAGGGCTGAGCATGTATGGTCTCTATGTTCAATTTGCGCTGTGCAGAACAGTTTAAAAAGGGGACGCACAGCAGTAGATATAATACTTTCATAGTTTGCTTTTTTTAGCCATTAATGGGGGGCTATTTCATCTAGATTAGCAACAAGTTCGTGGTTTTTATTAAGCGTGATGATGGAGATCTCCATATCCTTTATCAGTTGGTTCTGCTTATCCAGTTCTAATTGTTGGCACGCTGAGAGTTCTTCCTGATAATTGGGGTCCTTCTTTAAGTAAACATTTTTAGCAAAGAAGACGATGTAACCGATTACATCAAGTGCGGTATTCATTTGCTTATTTAAAAAATCAGCGTACCGGGTAATTGATGAGGCCTCTTTAAAGTCAACCTTAAAATCAACACGTTGTTTAGATATGGCTATGCCTTCAGTACCGTAAATGGTAATGACGGCAATACCTTGAGGTTGTGCACTCCACATGGCCCAGGCGGGGAGAGCATATATGTATTTATCCTGATAATGGTTCTCCACCTGCTTTCTGGCTAGGTTTAGAGCTGTTTCGCTATTGAAATTCGTGTTCATCTATCAATATCTGGATTCCGTTTCTGTATAAACATCAATTGTAGCCATAGGAAGTTCCATACCCCACCATATGGCCATCGTTAATTACTCCTTGAATAATTTGTTGAAAAATGAATCATTCGTACTTTCTGACAAGCCCAAAAGTTCCCGATCTATTTCAACTGCATTGACTGCAGCGTGGCGTAACCATTCCACAAACTTTTCTTCGTTATGAAAATCAGAACCTTTTCGGTAACGAAACAATAATCGCGTGACTGCGTAGGGATAATGGTTAATCAGCATCGCTTTTTCGTAATAAGCAATGGCTTTCTTAAGGTGTAGCTCATACAGCGTTTACACTGCCGGTAGGGTATACGAATCGTTTAACCGATCACAGAGACCCAATAACGTAATTGTTTATGGTCTCGGACGGATCTGCTTTCCGTCCCATGAATACTTTTCTCGACGTCTGATTTCCGAATATTGTAAATCCTCGGCATCATAGTCGATCACTTCGCCCTCCACGATATCTTTAATGATTAGCGTGTGATCCAAATTATGCTCGGCAGGAAATAGTATGGTTTCTTCATAATAGGATACGCCGGCATCACCCACAGCATGCTTAGAAAACATATCCACAAAACTTTTTCCGTTCCATCCCAGGTAATAATGAACCGTAGGAATTCCACAGGCTTCACCATGGAATCCAACCCTATGGATGTATTGTATCCCTTCTAAACCCATATTGGGCAAAAGTTTGCTTGTCGTATAGGTTTGATGGTAAAGATCAACAGGGTAATGCGTTTTGCCGATCAAGTTGTGGTCCGGGGTCAAATACTTTACTTCGCAGATATACCTGTCCCCACCGTGTTCCGAAGGCTTCTCTTAGCGTAATAATCCGTGAATAAACGGGTTGCCATAGTCGTCAGTTTGACGTTCTAAAGCCAGTAAGCCCAACCAGATAAATCCTGTTTTTAGCGCTCCGTCCTTTTTATATTGAACGTCGTGCCAAGGAGCTTTATACCCACGAATAGTTCGTGGGTTATAACCATCACTCGCGATGAGCAACATGGTACCGTGTGTTAAGGAATCTAAAAGATTCGCATCGGTATCCGGGTAGTCTCGAATATATGCGACATCGGCAAACACATATGCCGTATCTCCTTTCTGCTTGTTCCAAAGATTATTTCCTTCATAGACCTGGTAGGCGGCCGGTGCATCTAGTTGTGCGTATGCGGTCAACGAAACCAGTATGGAGTAGAATAGTAAGTGAACTCTCTTCATCGTTCAAAATAAAGTAAAATATAGAAAGAATGCCATGGCTGAAATCAGCCATAATGTAGTGGCTATCCGACCTTTTCTATATCATTAAGGCTGTTCATTTTCTTATATTCCAAGAAGCCCTTGATATCTTCAAAGTGCTCTCTTACGCGTTTATTCCCAAATTCGAAAACTTTCGTGGCCAAGCCATCAAGGAAATCTCTGTCGTGTGATACTAAAATTAAGGTACCGTCGAAGTCTTGCAGCGCCTCCTTAATGATATCTTTAGTTTTCATGTCCAGGTGATTGGTAGGCTCATCGAGGATCAGCACATTTACCGGCTCTAACAAGAGCTTGATCATCGCCAGACGTGTTTTTTCTCCTCCCGAGAGCACTTTCACCTTTTTGGTGGTATCGTCACCGCTGAACATGAATGCACCCAGGAGGTCTTTGATTTTGACGCGTACATCACCTACAGCAATCTGGTCAATGGTTTCGAACACGGTAAGTTCTTCATCCAGCAAAGAAGCTTGATTTTGTGCAAAATACCCGATTTGGGCATTATGTCCCACCTTGAGCGTGCCTTGGTAATCCAGTTCACCCATGATCGCTTTTATCATGGTTGATTTCCCTTCTCCATTTTTACCCACGAAAGCGACTTTCTCTCCCCGTTCGATAACCATCGAGGCTTTTTCGAATACGACGTGGTCCCCATAGGCTTTGGTAAGCTCTTCAACGAGGACAGGATATTGTCCCGAACGCGGAGATGGCGGGAATTTTAGTCGTAGCGCGGAGGTATCCACCTCATCCACTTCGATGATATCCAATTTTTCCAACATCTTAACGCGGGATTGTACCTGCAAGGTTTTGGAATACGTACCTTTAAACCGGTCTATAAATTCTTGCGTATCGGCAATGAAGCGCTGTTGTTCTTCGTAAGCCTTTAGTTGGTGCTGGCGCCGCTCTTGACGCAGCTGTAGGTAGTGCGAGTAGGTTGCTTTATAGTCGTAGATACGACCCATCGTTACCTCGATCGTGCGATTAGTAATGTTATCGACAAATGCGCGGTCATGGGAAATCACGATTACCGCTTTTGCCGAATGGACCAGAAAGTCCTCCAACCACTCAATACTTTCTATGTCCATGTGGTTGGTCGGCTCATCGAGGAGTATTAAATCGGGTTTTTTTAACAGAATTTTAGCCAATTCGATCCGCATACGCCATCCCCCTGAAAACTCAGCGGTCTGGCGGCTGAAATCCTGCCGTTCAAATCCCAGGCCTTTCAATACTTTTTCTACTTCTGCATCATAGTTGATCTCTTCGATGGAATAGAACTTTTCGCTGAGTTCGGAAACCTGCTCGATTAGCTTCATGTACTCGTCCGACTCGTAGTCGGTACGGATGTTCAGTTGTTCGTTGAGCGCTTCAAGTTCGTCACGCATCCGGTAAACTTCATCAAAAGCTTTAGAAGTTTCCTCGAACACGGTCATATTATCCGCTGTCAACAGGTGCTGCGGAAGGTATGCGATCACGGCATCCTTCGGTCCGCTGACGTGGCCGGTAGTGGGTTTCCCTACGCCGGCAATGATCTTCAGTAGTGTGGATTTTCCAGCACCGTTCTTTCCCATCAGGGCTATCTTGTCGTTTTCGTTGATGGAAAACGATACATCACTGAAAAGGGTTGTTCCGCCAAATGAAACAGAGATGTTATTTACGTCTATCACGATATATGTTTGTTAAAAAAACAGCCGCAAAGATACAGCAATATAATGGACGTTGGATATAAAGATGGTGAAAATCGAATCCTGGAGCCGGAAAAATTAACTCCTTTTTGAGTGGACTACTTTAGTCCACAAAACACAAGCGCTCGCTGGCCACTTTGATAGGGTGGATCAGCTGTATTCACCCGATGAACGATAGGTTTGATGACCTGATCATTCGTTTGCATATGGCCTTGCTTAACCGTAAGCGGTGAGGATTCCTAACGCCATGGAAATGGGCGGTAGTCTTTGGGCACAGACGCCCGGCGGATACGAAGTTCACATGGGGAGATCAGGAGCCGACTTGGTCGAGCGGCTTCCGCTTGGCCTCTCTGACTTTTTTAAAATGAGTAGGAGACAGACCGGTTACTTTTTTGAATTGGTTGCTCAGGTAAGCTACGCTAGAATAGTTTAAGCGATCGGCGATTTCACTTAGCGATAGCTCGTCATAAACCAACAGTTCCTTGGCTTTTTCAATGCGTTGTGCGATGAAGTACTTCTCTATCGTCATCCCTTCGATTTCGGAAAATAAATTCGATAAGCTATGGTAATTTTGATGCAAGGCTTCAGATAGGTAGTCGGAAAGGTTTTCGGTCGGAGCAGTCTCCTGGTGATGAATGAGATCAATAATCAGGCTCTTGATCTTTTCGATCGTTAAACTTTTCTTGTCATCGATTAATTCAAAACCCATAGGAAGTAGGTGTTCCGCGATCCGTTGTTTGTCGTTTGGGGAGATCGGCCGGCTAAAATGAACCGCTCCTAAGGATACCTGCTGGACCGGTAGTCCCAGTTTATTCAATTCATCCTCGACCACCATAATGCAGCGGTTGCAGACCATGTTTTTTATAAAGATATCATCCATCGATTGGTCACTTAATGCTTTGCGCTAAGTTACCACATTTTCAATTATAGCGTTTTGAGTTCGTACATTTGTATGTAAACTTTTTCGGTTGGTGGAGAGCTGATTTTGAGATAGGGTGTAAAAAGGGACTCTCGTTAGCCGAATCGAACATTATGTGTATATTCGCCGCTTCGGTGGCGTACCTATGGATGACCAAACGATCCTAGCGGCGACCGGTACGGAGTAAACAACAGCCGAAAGATCGGCCTAAACGCGTCAAAAGATATGAATGAAATGGTTTTTATGTCGCTCGATATTATCGGCACCGTTGCCT
>DXCW01000051.1 GCA_019115805.1 Candidatus Sphingobacterium stercorigallinarum | reverse complement strand
AGAGCGATTACTAAGATTTTCGAAAAAGACAATAAGGTCACGATTTGATGACATGGATTTTATCGATGCCGTGTGGAGATTTATTATCTTGCGGTCCAGGCTAAGATGTGCAATCATGTGCAGGGAATCTAATTGACAGGCGATGAAGAATTTTACGGCTTTAATAATAGGCTTACTGATCTGTTCAGGCGTATGTGCTCAGCAGAAATTTGAAAGAGAATCTCGGATTAAAGAAAACGAAGTGCCGGATCAGGCAATTGATTTTGTGCAAAATCTTTTTGAGGAATCTACCCGAGTAAAATGGTATCGCGAGGAGAACTTAGACGGCATTGCGATCGAGGGCAAAACCAAAAGAGATGAAGGCGTCTACAGTGTTAAATTCAGTGCCGACGGTGATTTGTACGATGTAGAACTGACCCAGGATTTTCAGGATCTACCGGAGGACGCGCAAGAAGAAATCGAGGAGTATCTATCCGAGAATTATCACCGGTATCGTATAAAGAAAGTGCAAGTGCAATGGTCTGGAGATGCCGATCAGGTGGGCGCATTGGTCCGCGATCGTGAGCCCGGTGAGGATATCGAGACGCGTTACGAGATTGAGTTTACCGGACGAAAGGACCGAAAGACGGTCTCTTTTGAGGGGTTGTTTGATCACGAAGGAGAGCATTTGGAAACCAAAGAGATCGTACCTAGAAATATCAGTCATTTACTTTATTAGTCGTTTTTCGGGTTTATGAGAATATACACGCTATTGCTTGTTTTTTTGCTTTTAGCTCAGGCGGGCTTGGGGCAACATCGATTTGGGATTATGCCACAAATCAATACCGATTTCAAACTGGGAAATTACCTTAAAGTGAATACAAAATTAGAAAACCGTTTCATTTTATACCAAAACCCGCTGGAAGATGCGGGGAGTCGTAGCGAGTATGAGCGTACCGATTTGGAGGTTGTTGTGACCGGAACACGGGGTTTGCTGACCAATTTTGGGGCCGGATATTTGATTCGACGGAACAACAGTGACGGGACATTTATGCACAGGGCTATTCAACAATATAGTGCAGCACAGCCTTGGGGTGATCTGTTATTGGCGCATCGTTTTCGAACAGATCAGACGTTTGAGAAAGATGAAGCCGTTCAGTACCGCTTAAGGTATCGATTGAGTTTGGAGAAACCTCTGAATGGCCAGCGCGTGGACCCAAGAGAGTTTTACTTGAAATTTAATAACGAATACCTAGGGTCATTGCAGGACAGCGAAGCGAATCTCGAAATTCGGCTGCTCGGCGCCCTGGGATATAACCATTCTGAGGATGATCAACTGGAAATCGGTCTAGACTACCGAGCCGAGAATCTGCTGGGAAGCGGCACCGAAAACTTGCTGTGGCTGACGGTGGGCTGGTATCATAGTTTTTAAACAATAGCTAGACATAGAACGGGATGGCGGCGAGATGGCCGGTGGCAATCGGAGCACTTCAGCCGGCCTGGTCTGTTTCTTATTGTTTTTTCTATACCTGTTTATTGGAGATACCTACACACCGCGGTTTCTTCGGGTTTTTCCCTAGCGCCGAACTTTAATGAATTGAAAACGGGTCCCGCGTGTGTGCTTTTATCCCGTTTTCTATACATAGCGACTAGGGGGGAGATAACGCATCGTTTCATCTGGTTTGAACGGCGAGTCGCGTGGAATACATTTGACCTTCCTAAAAGAATCGATCCCATCGCCTGATTTCTTAATTTCGTGGTTTCCATTCGTTTTTCTTCCGATAAGACAAATAAAATACTTGCGGTAGTACGGTGAGCGACAGGACCATACAAATTAACAACCCGCCGACAATCATAATAGCGAGTGGCTTTTGAATTTCAGAACCCATCCCTGAGGACAGTGACGCCGGTAGCAGCCCGAATGATCCCATAAGTGCAATCATTAAAATTGGCCGGATTCGATCGTATACGCCGGTTGAAACCGCTTTCTCTAATGGCATTTTCCTAAGATTTTCTTTCATGACCGCAATCAAAATGATGCTGTTTATGGTGTTCACTCCAAATAGAATAATAAACCCGATGCCCGCAGAGATTCCGAATATTGTTCCTGTCAACCAAAGGGAGATAAAGCCCCCTATAAAGGCGAATGGAATGGTGCTCAAAGCAATTAGTGTGTCTTTAATCGTTCCGAAGTTGAAGTATAACAGAAATGAAATGAGCAACAGAACCGCCGGTACGATAACGGCCAACTGTGCGATTGCTCTTTCTTGACTTTCAAATTCTCCAGCCCAAACGACCTTATTTTCTTCAGGAATTTGCACTTTTTTTGCCACTTCCTTCTTCGCCTCTGCAATAGTACCTCCCAAATCTCTACCCTCTATACTAAATCCAATGGCGATGTATCGGCTGCTTCCTTCCCGGTAAATGAATGTCGGACCTGTAATGTATCCGATAGTGGCGATCTCCCTGAGTGGAATTTTCGTTCCCGATTCGGTAGGAATGAGAATGTCGCCGATTTTTTCATCGTCATCTCGATATGCTTTAGCAAAACGAATGCGCACGTCGAATAGGCGGTCTTCCTCATAGAATGTGGTGGCAGCACTACCGCC
>DXCW01000050.1 GCA_019115805.1 Candidatus Sphingobacterium stercorigallinarum | reverse complement strand
TTGGTCACCACCAAACGTGGAAAAGAGGGCGAAGCACGCATTCAAGTCAAATCTTCGCTCGGCATACAAGAGCTCTGGCGAAAACCTTCGTTTCTAAATGCTACGGAATTCGCCACTTTAGCCAACGAACTCTATAATAATTCCGATATGGAGCCGAACCCGGAATGGTCGGATCCCCAATCATTTGGGATCGGCACCAATTGGATCGATCAAGTGTTCCGCAGTGCTCCGGTACAAAATTATGACGTTTCGGCCAGCGGAGGCACCGATAAATTGAGAACAGCTGTTTCCCTAGGGTATCTCAATCAGCAAGGTACCATGATAGAAACCGACTACCAGCGGTATACAGGACGTTTCACAGCAGATTTACAGGCCAGCGATCGGCTGAAGTTTGGCGGTACGCTGGCTTACACCCACTCTTTGGGAAAAGGTCAACAAAATCAGGTGATGAATCGCGGTATTTTTAACCTGGCCCAACAGTTCTATCCGACCCTCGGTCCGGGAGCAATTATCGATGGGTCCTCGGCTTACTACACCACCCAGGGCGACAACCCGGTGTTGCGAGCAGAATCAATGGATAACCGGCTCAAGAACAGTCGGGTTTTTGGAAACGCCTTCGGTAGTTATGAAATTCTAAGCGGGTTGGTCTTTCGCTCCAGTGTGGGGATCGATAATGCCAACACCAGAAACACCTCGTGGGAACCCACCGTGGATCGCGGCCATTACCGCAATCTCCAAGCTCGATTAACCGAAAGGGCAACCGGCAACTTTACCTGGCTGATTGAAAACACCCTTTCCTACGATCAAGCTTTCGGGGATCATAACCTATCGGTCACCCTCGGACAGACTGCGCAAAAAAGCATGACCGATTGGATCAGCGCTACCGGGATTGAATTTTCCAACGAACAGTTGCAAGTGATCGATGGGAGTAATTTTGATTTGAGGCAAGCCGGTGGTACCAAAGGGGATTATACCTTAGCCTCCTACTTAGCGCGAGTCAATTACGGGTTCAAGAATAGATACCTGCTCTCGGCAAGTATTCGTCGTGACGGCTCGTCCAATTTTGGTCCGAATAACAAATGGGGAAATTTCCCATCCCTATCAGCAGGTTGGACAATTACGGAAGAGGATTTCATGCAAGACGTAAAGTTCTTAAATTCGCTAAAATTACGGGCCAGTTGGGGACAATTAGGAAATGACGCCATTGGGGCCTTCGGCTACATGAGCACCATTGGCAGCGGGACCTCCAGTTACAATTACGTGCTGGGCCCAGAACAAAGCCTGATTATCGGCGCGGCATTGAGCCGGCCCGGCAATCCAAATTTAAAATGGGAAACAACTGAACAAACGAACGTAGGAATTGATGCCTACCTGTTCGACAACGCCATTTCGTTTACCGCAGACTATTTCATTAAGAACACGAAGGATATGCTCGTCAACCTGCCCATTTCTTATGAAGCAGGCTTCCCTTCAGCTCCCTCGGTCAATGGCGGATCGGTTCAGAATCGCGGGTTCGAATTCTCTTTAGGCTACCAAAAGACGATTGGAGAATTCGGCATGCGTTTGAACGCCAATCTGGCTACCCTCAAAAACGAGGTGCGTAGCTTAGGCGTGGGCCGGCCCATTAATGGCCCCACGATACAGTTCACAAGTATGAGCGCTTCGTACACCGAAGTTGGCCAACCCATCGGCTATTATCGTGGCTATATTGTAGACGGCATTTACCAGAGCGATGAGCAGGTCGATGCCACCTTACAGCCGAACGCCAAAGCCGGAGACTTTATTTTTCGTGATGTCAATGGCGATGGCGTGCTATCCGATTTGGATCGTGTGCAGTTGGGAACGCCCTGGCCCGAACTGACCTATGGTTTCAACGCCGACTTTACGTACAAAGGGTTTGATCTGAACGTCCTTTTACAAGGGGTCTCCGGGAATCAAATCTTCCATTCCAATAAATTCTCGATCTACCCCATGAAATATTTTGGGGGCTCGGGTGTGGTCAACGCGTCCAGCGCCATATTGGACCGATGGACACCAGAGAACGGTGGCCAGACCATTCCGAAATTACAATACGTAGACGCAAACGGGAATTATGCGAACGCGTCGTCCTTTTATATCGAAGACGGAGATTACTTGCGTGTGCGCAACATTTTACTCGGGTATTCCCTACCTGCAAGCCTATGGAAAGGCAATCCGGTGATAAAAGGCTTGCGTGTATATGTGAACGCCCAAAACCTTTTTACGTTCACCGGTTATACGGGGTTTGACCCAGAGGTGGGCAGTACCAACCCCATACGCGCAGGCATAGACGATGGTATTTATCCACAACCCCGCACCTTTACTTTTGGCGTGAATTTAACTTTATAACCCACCTTAAAGCAACTGAAAATGAAAAATATAACACGATACATGTGGCTAATCGGCACCAGCTTGATCTTATCTGCCTGCGGCAATGATTTTCTAACCCTAACGCCTCGTGACCGGCTCACCGATGAGAATTTCTTCTTGACCCAGACCGATGCAGAATCCGCGCTAATAGGCGTTTATGGTCAATTGCAACCGAATGAGACCTTTGGCGTATCCATTGATGCCGCGGATATAGAATGGGCAATGAGTGGCGATTTATATGAAATGGACGGTTCAGCCGCCCGGATCGAAATTCATACCCTAAATCTTCCAGCCAGCAATACGAAAATCAGAGACGTCTACCAGCAGGCATATTTGGGTGTAAGCCGCGCAAACTTCACGATTGACGGTGTCGCTCAGATGGAAGACTTGGATCCCGATGTAAAGGCACTCATCTTAGCGCAAGCAAAATTTCTTCGCGGCATCTTCTACTACCGCCTGGTCAATTACTTTGGCGGAGTCCCGCTGGTGTTAGAAAGTTTGGATGCGACCTCTGAAATGGAAATTCCCCGCGCTAGCGCTGCAGAGGTGTGGCAGCAAGTGGAAACCGATTTGCGAGAAGCCGCCGATGTCCTCCCTGCGCAATGGGAAGGAAAAGATCTGGGCCGCGCAACTACAGCCAGCGCACTTGGCTTTTTAGCCAAAGCTTATTTATGGCAGGAAAAGTGGAGCGAAGCCATCGCCGTATCTGAAGAGATTGAAGACTTGGGAATTTATGCCTTGGAAGAGGATTACCGAGACGTATTTCTAGAAGACAATGAACACAATCCGGAAATTTTATTTGGCACCCAGTTCCGTGGGGGAAATGATGGAGAAGGGAGTAACATCGTGTACCGTACTGCCCCCCGGGGTGCACCCGCCGAATTTACGGGGTCTGGGGCATGGAGCAACTTCGTTCCCCAAAGTCATTGGGTAGATGCTTTTGAGACCGACGGCAGTGGGAAAATCATAGACGAGCGCTATTGGCGAGCGATTATCGGACCAGGTGAGCCACACCAAGATATGCCCAGTTTCAGCATGCCGGATCGCGTGCCCGACGGTTGGTCAAAATCTGGATATATATTGACCAAATACTGGCAGAAAGCCACTATCGGTATGTCAGGCGTCAATGCACCCGTTCTCCGGTATGCCGAAGTGCTGCTGAATTTCGCCGAAGCGTTAAACGA
>DXCW01000008.1 GCA_019115805.1 Candidatus Sphingobacterium stercorigallinarum | reverse complement strand
ATATCCCTGAAATCGGCTATTTCATCTAACAAAATCAGCATTTAATTTTGTGCCGGAATGCATGTTTTGATGGCTATAACATTTAGGGGGATCCATTCATCACTGGAGGTGATGGATGATGAGCCGATGATAACAGCCAGTCTACTTCACTACAGAATGGAACAAGCGAGACGCTACAAACTGTCTACATCTTATGGGAAAATGAGGGTGCCGTCTCGTATTCCGCAGATTTTATCTTCATTTGTTTTTATCTTCGACCGATGAATGATTTCCCTATTACGAAATAAAGTATGAATGTAGTTCGATATATTTTCTATGTGTTAGCAGCCGTACTGCTGTTGTTACAGACCTCTTGCTTCGATATTGTCGAGGATCTTACCCTAACTAAAAACGGTAGTGGTCGCATCGAGTTAACCGTCAATCTCAGTAAAAGTAAAACCAAGGTCGCCTCGCTCATGAAACTCGATCAAATTGACGGCTTGAAAATACCCAACGAAAAACAAGTGCGAGACCAAGTCAATGAGCTGGTGCAACTATTGAAAAAGACGTCTGGAATTCGCAACGTGCAGCACGAGTTAGATTTCAATCAATTTATTGGTCATATTTCCTGTGACTTCGACAATATTGAAGCGTTGAATG
Source organism: Candidatus Sphingobacterium stercorigallinarum (assembly GCA_019115805.1). Lineage (GTDB taxonomy): Bacteria > Bacteroidota > Bacteroidia > Sphingobacteriales > Sphingobacteriaceae > Sphingobacterium > Sphingobacterium stercorigallinarum. The sequence continues at coordinate 11,345 of DXCW01000008.1, read as the reverse complement.
TATATACCAGCGCGTTATCTACACATTTTAATGTGCGTTTGACTGATTATTCAAACTACACGTATCAGCGTGATACGGGTACACTGAAGCGCAGTTACACGCACAGCAAAAGCGCACAAAAAGAATTTCAAAAACTCAGTGTAGCGAATCGTCAAAGCATCAGCGAGGCATATTATACGAGTATTTATCGGATTGAGGGGACGGTGAAAAAGCAAACCAATCCCGCTGGGCGGATTGCATCCAACAAAAAGGCGGTCATGGTCCGCGTGTCGTTAACCGAATTGCTAGAGGGCAAGGTTGGCCTTTCCAATGAGATTGTATGGCAGTAGTCTGCATCTGCAGATCGACAGAATCAACGGGCGAATAGAATTATAAATTAAAATAGCATGACCTAGCGGCGCCCATTGATGGAGCTGGTCTCTAGGTCATAAGGTAGGGTAAATGATGACTATGAAAAACAAAATGTACACACTGCTTGGATGGATGCTAGGTAGCTGCTTGCTGGCTTCCGGCCAAGATCTAATTACACATGTACCGGCCGATGCGGATGTTGTTGTCGCGCTAAACGGGGAAGGCTTTTTTAAGCATACCGATCGAGATCACCTCAACGCGATTTTGGATCACCTCAATTGGTTTGAGGAAATTTCGGGCGAGACGGCGTTCGACTCCACACACGATGTCGCGAACTTCGGAATTGATATAGAGCGTGACGCCTATTTGTACATTTCTGTCAACGACAGTATACAATATTTCGGTGGTGTTTTCCCGATGGCAGATCGGAATCAGTTAGAGTCGGTGCTATCCGCTACTCGAACGATAAACCGGAGTGGGGACTGGGCTAAACTGGATTTGTCGGATAAAACCACGCAAGTGACGTGGAATGATCAGGTCTTATATCTATTAGTCGCCGCACCCATGGATGCTTTTTTTGAGCGAGAGGACATTAAAGCGCGTTATGGATTCTTAGAAAACCCCGATTATTCGTGGAATTATTGGGATGATTCCTCATACTATGGGGAGGAATCATATGCCTATGCGGAGGAAGAGATCGACACCTCAGCATGGGCTATCGATCCGATCGATAGCGTAGCGTCGAATGAAATCTTTGAAGAAACGGAAGAGGAACTGGAATATTCGGTGGATGAGTTTGCATATGTAGATTCGGTATTGGCTCGCGATGAATATCAAGATGACTATTACATGCAAGCCGCTGCAGTCAGACATCATAACGATTCTTTAGTGCGGGAATTGACTGCAGATTTACTGGAAAGTAGGATGCATAAAATCAAGGATCAGGATATGCCATCGTACCGATCTAAACGTATGACGCGATTAAAAAGCAACGAATTGGTGCACGTAGAGATTGTCAATATCGATAGTTTGATTAGTCATTACCTGCCTTACGATATGCTTTATGCCGGATTTGGGATAAGACCGCGATTTAACTACGGTTACGAAGCAATGGAAAGCACCATTTTAGTCGACGGGAATACGATGAAGATGACCGGGTCGATCGGCCTGAGTAAAGATGTAGTGAAGTATTACCGTGATATTTATCGTAATAAACTCGACCGCAAATTTTATTCGCTGGTGTCAGACGACGCACTGGGGTTCTTATCGATCAATTTCAATACCGAGGCTTATCTGTCACATACACCGGAGTTGATTCGGAATATGTACCAATACTTGAGTCCGAGAGAGGCGGGTATACTCGATTTGGTGATGACCATGTTCAATGTAGTGGTTGACGAGAAGGCTGTTGCTAAAGTGTTTCCTGGTGATAATCTGCTCGTTATTAATGGTGTGACTCAACAGGAAGTGACATACACCGATTACGAGTATGATGAGGATTACAATTATCAAGAAATCGAAAAAACGAAAACGGAGACCGTTCCGCAATACTTATGGGCATTTTCATCAGAGAACAGTACCTTGTTCCAGCAGATATTAGCGATTCTCGAGCAGGAAAATGAAGTCCTTAATTTAGATGGCATTTACGAGGTTCAGACCCGCAAATCGTCCGGGTTAACGCCTTATGTGACTATGGGAAATGGTATGGTGTTTTTGAGTAACGATTTTGCCTATTTACAAGAATTAAAAGCAAACAATTTTCAAGGCCAAGGTGGGAAGAGATACCGTTCGGTTCTAAGAAAGAACAGGATGACTGCTTTAGTCAATACTCAACGTGTTCGCGGATTGGTGGACGAGCTGAACTTTCCCTTAACTGCATCTTTAGAAAAACAGTTGGAGGAGATGGGCGAATATGGAGATGTTTATTTTCTTAATGACGGAGTGAAACGTAATAAGTTAAGTTGGGAGTTCGGTGTGGATTTCCCTCAAGAGCGGGAAAATGCGTTGGAATTTATTTTTCACACGATCGAGGAGGCGATAATTTCATCGTTGGATTAATATGGTTTGGATGAAGCGTTTGATCATCGGATGCGTACTTGTCTTGTTGTTCCTCGTGGGACTTATCGCCGGTTTTTTTTGGTACCGTGCAGTGAATCAAACCGCGATCAACCTGCCGGAGGATACCCAATCCATTATGCGAGTTGAGGTAGATCGGCTATTTTGGGAATTGCTCCCAGAAATGCTTGGGGACGCGTTCACAGACCAGCGGACAGGGGATTCTGTGTCGGACTTTGGGTTGCGAGACTGGTGGCAGATCGCCAGGAGCGTTCCTGCAGTTTGCTATTTTTATTCACTGGCTGATCAGCCGGACCGATACTATAGTCATTTCTCAGTCCGTAATTCACGAACGATGGACCGGTTTCTTGTCGAAAAATTAAAGCTGCAGCGAGATTCTAGCGCGAGTATGTGCGTCTATCGACAACGGTTTGCTCAAGTCATCATTCAAGGAAATGACATGCACGTGTTGTTAGGCAGAGGACTGGATGATATGGCACTGGATACGCTGGTCGGGAGCGCAAAAACTGCGGATGACCAGCTGCGTTCGACTGAGGATTTCATTAGTGCACATGAAGTCGTTAAATTTGAAGACCTGATGTACTTCGACCGCAATGGAAATCAGATGGGGCTGGACTTCGGATCTGGAATGGTTGAACTCCAGGGGCGAATGAGTGCTTCGTTTTTGAATATACCTGAACACTCGAAGGCTGGTCAGTTTCTGGATGACGATGTTTTTTACGGATATTTAAATACTGATCTGAGAAAGCTGCTGCCGATTGTTCAAAAACACGTTGAGCAATTCGATGTTTCAGAGGATCAGTTGACTCCTTATCTAGGGAACTTTCTAGATTTTAGAATAGGTAACGAAACGGTAAGTCAGACCGATACGATCGTGACCTATGAGTATGATGAGAATTTCCAACAGACCGAAACGCTTACCACTCAAACTCTTCAGGTGCCCGAATTGAGCGTTCGCGTGGCCGCCTCCCCACATCTGTTAGCTCATCTACCGGATAAACTGTTTTATACTTTTCAAAAGTCCCATAATGGTGGACTGATACAGCTCAGTACGATGGACAGCGCGATCGTGAATTTGCCGTCAGGCAGTTCGTACCCTTTTCAACTATTCTATCGAAGAGGCGATAGCTCAAGACACTTCGAATCGATGTCCTATAAGGTATTAGATGCCGTGCAATCGGTGAATATTCAAGGCGAACGGGGTGGAGTATCGACTTTGGATCTACACGGGGAGATTGTTTTGGGAGCATCGTCGACTCATGCACTGCTTACGCTGTTGAATGGGGGCGGATGACTAACGAGCGGATGATTTTATAATGTGGACATGATGGGAGCACTACGGACAAATCAAGAGGCTATGCGAGATGATCGTATAGCCTCTTGTCGTTTGCCATCAATTTCATGTAAAGAGGAGAGACTATTAACAAGGAGTGCGTCGCTAATTTCTCCTTAAAGCGTCATTAATTTCCTGTCTTGAAGGCAAATGAAAGGTGCTGAAAGCATTCGATTTACGTAGGTTGGAGAAGTTGGAAAGCGATCGAGCTCTAAACGTCTTGTCCGGGCCGGGTGAGCCAGGAAGTAAGATGAAGAGGTGGAAGGTAGGAGATCGATCGCCCGTCAGAACACGACCTCAAAAAGAAAAGGCTATACGAAATAATCATATAGCCTTTTGCAATTTTTAACGGTAAAGGTTTATTCCGATACGACTTCGAATGGAACCTGAACTTTTACTTCTTTGTGAAGATTTAAGTTGGCGATGTACTCACCCAGTTCTTTTGGCTCAGTTTCGAAGGTAATGCGTCGGCGATCGACCTCAAATCCTTGCGCTTTTAATGCGTCTGCGATTTGAATGCTATTCACTTTACCAAAGATTTTACCTGACTCGCCTGCTTTAGCTCCGACAGTTAATTTGACGGATTCTAATTTTCCAGCAAGTACAGTTGCATCTTGTTTAATTTTTTCTTGTTTAAATTGCGCTTGTCTGATGTTTTCAGCCAATACTTTCTTAGCTGATGGCGTAGCCATCGCTGCGAATCCTTGAGGAATTAAGTAGTTACGCCCGTATCCAGGTTTTACTACTACGATATCGTCTTTCTCGCCAAGGTTTTTAACGTCTTGTTTTAATATAACTTCCATTATCGTATCCTCCTATTTTAATGAGTCAGTTACGTAAGGTAGAAGTCCAATGATACGCGCACGTTTCACGGCTTGAGCTACTTTACGTTGAAATTTCAATGATGTACCAGTCAATCGACGAGGTAAAATTTTACCTTGATCATTTACGAACTTCAATAGGAAGTTACCATCTTTGTAGTCGATGTACTTAATGCCGTTCTTTTTGAAACGACAGTATTTTTTACGGTTGTCCTCTACTTTAGGGGCAGTCACGTATTGGATGTTTTCTTTTGCCATTAGTTCGCTACCTCCTCAGTTTTTGGTTCTACCTTTTTGTTGAATGCACCGGAACGTTTTTTCTCGTTGTAAGCAACGGCGTGCTTATCAAGAGAAACCGTTAGGAAGCGCATCACACGCTCATCACGCTTGTATTCAAGCTCTAGTTTTTTGATTAAATCACCTGGAGCCTTGAATTCAGTTAAGTGATAAAATCCAGTTGTTTTTTTCTGGATTGGATACGCAAGTTTTCTCAAACCCCAATTGTCTTCTGCGACAATTTCGGCTCCGCCTTCAGTTAGAAGTGCTTTGAATTTTGCAATTGCTTCTTTCGCAGCGTCTTCTGAAAGCAACGGGGTAAGAATGATTACAGATTCGTACTGTTGCATTTTGTAAATAATTAATGTGTTTAAATCTCTGTATTTCTATTAACAGAAGGGCAAAGATACGAAAGCTGTTGAACAAATTCAATGGTAAAGCATAAAATTTATTTAGAATCTCGTTATCTCTGGTCAGCATTCAGCTACGAAAATTAGTTTTTAGCACAAAGTAACTCGCCGTGTGATTCCACTTCACCATCTTTGTCTCGAAATTTTTTTAATGTGGGAATTTTTGATCGATTGCCCTTTTGGGTAAAGATGCTACTGGCTGTTGGAATGGGCATATTGATAGGATGGACGGTTACCCAGCTTCTTTTTCTGGTGTTTTTATACTGATTTATACGGAGAAAACTTGGAATCGTTTTCGTGTCCTTCGGTGCGCCCGTTGGGGACTGTTTTCGAATGAAAACGCTTAAAAGGAGATGTCACGATTATACCGTGGCAAACATACTTATAGCAGGACCTCTTGGTTTTGGGAATCGAACGGTGTGCCTTGTTCTTGTTGCCCGATACGGGTTATGTCTGAGACAACTAAAAAATGTGCCTAAAGCGTTTTTGGTTACGAATCGTCACTGCATGTGTTAACAACAGTAGCGGAATACCTTGAGCGCATCCCGCTGCTGTTGGGGTGGAGTTATACCAGCTTGGCCAATGCTTCTTTAATACGGCGCAACGCTTCACGAAGATTGTCGTCGGAAGCCGCGTATGATAAGCGCAGATAATTATCGTTGCCAAATGAATCTCCGCCCACGGTAGCCACGTGACCGTAGTTTAAAAGATATAGCGCTAAGTCTGCTGAATTTTCAATGACGTTCCCCTCCGGATCCTTTTTTCCGAAAAAGGAGCTGATCTCCGGGAAAAAGTAAAATGCACCTTCTGGAAGATTTGTTTTAACTCCTGGGATTTCATTTAGTAACTCATAGACCAATTGCCGTCTACGCGCAAATGCATTCTTCATTTCCAAGACACTTTCCAATCCTTCTTTATACGCTGCAATGCCTGCACGTTGGGAAATGGAACACGTTCCAGATGTCGTTTGGCCTTGAATCTTTTCGTTCGCTGCGGCAATTACACGATTGGTTGCAATATAACCTAAGCGCCAACCGGTCATGGCGAAAGCCTTCGAAAATCCGTTAACCAAAATTACGCGGTCTTTGATGCTATTAAATTGTGCAATAGATTCGTGTTTTCCTACGAAATTGATATGTTCATAGATTTCATCTGAAATGATATAGATGTCCGGATGTTTTTCGAAAACCTCAACCAAACCTGCGAGCTCCTCTTTCGAGTATACCGATCCGGTTGGGTTACAAGGTGAAGAAAACATGAAAACTTTAGATTTTGGCGTAATCGCCGCCTCTAATTGCGCTGGAGTGATTTTGAAATCCGAATCGATAGTGGTGTGAATAAATACAGAGTTACCTTCCGCTAGCGTCACCATTTCTGAGTAGGAAACCCAGTAGGGAGTGGGAATGATCACCTCATCACCAGGATTAATTAAGGTAAGTAAAACATTCGATAAGGATTGTTTTGCTCCTGTAGATACAACGATTTCAGAAATGTCGTAATCTAAGTTGTTTTCTTGTTTTAATTTATCGACAATCGCCTGACGAAGATCAGGGTAGCCGGGTACAGGTGAATAACGGGTGTAATTTTGATCTAACGCCTGTTTTGCTGCGTTCTTTACGTGCTCAGGCGTGCTGAAATCGGGTTCGCCTACACTGAGGCTAATCACATTGATGCCTTTAGCGGCCAATTCGCGCCCTAATTTGGTCATCTTTAATGTTGCGGATTCAGATAGGTTGTTGATCCTATCGGATAAAATGGATGTTGTCGTCATGATATTGCAAATATATTACATCGTAATCGTTATTGATGATAAAAATACAATAAAATAACAGACTGTTTGATATATTAAAAACATGAGGTCCACGGTGACTTGCGTAAATTAGTCGTACTTTTACTTTCTTTTTGACGTAAGATGAAGATAAAATTTGATGGCTTTATTGTCGGTCTGATTCTCATGATCGCTGCGGCCTATTTTTTTCCGCAGCTTATTGAATTGGGGGGCGGAACGGTGATCGATAGAATCTTAAGTATAGGCGTGGCCGCGATCTTTTTTTTCTATGGATTGAAACTTAGTTTCCAAGAAATACGAATGGGACTGAGCAACTGGCGATTGCACGTCTCGGTACAGTTATTCACTTTTGTTTGTTTTCCTGCATTGGTTCTTTTATTCAGACCGCTGGTGCAGAGTCAGCTACAAGAGCAATTTTGGTTGTCGTTTTATTTTTTAGCTGCTCTACCCTCTACTGTCAGTTCTTCGGTCGTGATGGTGGCGATTGCAAAAGGAAACATCCCCGCAGCTATTTTTAATGCAAGTATCTCGGGCTTAATAGGTGTCGCAGTGACGCCATTATTGATGCATTTCTTTCTGGATGTGGAGCAAACCAGCGTTTTTGGCGAGCTTTATCTCGGACTAGTCTTAGAGGTGCTTTTGCCGGTCATACTTGGTTTAGTGCTACAACGCTATTGGGGCGCTTGGGCAAGAACCTATTCCAGCCTGTTGTCGAAATTCGATAAGGCGGTCATCTTACTTATTGTGTACGCTAGTTTTGCAGAGTCATTTTTAAACGATGTATTTACAACTGTGGATCCGATGTACCTCATCAGCCTGGTTGTACTGGTAGTTCTTCTTTTTTATACGGTTTATGGTCTGATTTTATACCTCGTGCACCGGGTATTGCGCTTTAACCGTGAAGATCAGATTACCGCTCTGTTCTGCGGCTCTAAAAAGTCATTGACGCATGGTAGCGTGTTTGCGAAGTTTCTATTTGCAAATGATCCTCGTTTGGGCTTGTTTTTATTGCCCCTGATGGTGTATCACACTTTTCAAATATTTGTGGTCACGGTCATTGCGCAGAAGATGGCGCGTGCACGCCTCGAGGAGCGTTAATCAAGCGATGAATCTCGCCGTGGAAGTTGTACATTTGTGAATCAACATGAGAAAAGTATAAGTTTATGTCCAAGCAGAAGCGATTAGTCTTATTTTCCTTACTTACAGGGCTATCCCTTATGCTGATAAAATTTGTCGCCTATTTTATCACAGGCTCCACAGCTATTTTTTCGGATGCGGCAGAAAGCATTGTGAATGTCGTGGCATCGGGATTTGCTTATTATAGCATCTACCTCTCTGCACAGCCCAAAGATGAAAATCACCCTTATGGTCACGGTAAAGTAGAATTTTTCTCGGTGTTCGTGGAAGGTGGGATGATTTTTATTGCGGGGAGCATCATTTTGATTAAATCCATCTATGGCATTTTCGTGACGCCTGATATTGCCCATGTCAATCAAGGGATTTATCTCATATTGGTCACAGCACTCGTCAACTTTGGTGTGGGCTGGTATCTGCTGAGAAGGGGAAAGCAACTGCGTTCACTCACCATAGAGGCCGATGGCAAACATTTACAAGTCGATGCGTTGAGCTCAGTGGGGTTGATTATTGGTTTACTGGTGATGCAATATACAGGCTTGGCGTGGATTGATTTGGCCTTATCCATCGCGTTGGGTTTATTTATTGTGATTAATGGCTATAAATTGCTTCGACAGTCTATTTCGGGCTTGATGGATGAATCGGATTTGAATGTCATTCAGGAAATGACCGATATTTTGGATGCACATCGACTTGATGCTTGGATCGATGTGCATAATCTTCGGGTGCAACGATATGGTCAGGAACTGCATGTGGATTGTCACTTGACTTTACCCAATTATTACACACTCATCGAAGTTCATGACCGTATTGAGGAATTTGATGAACTATTGAGCAGTCATTTGGATTCAAAAACCGAGTTTTTTGTACACGCGGATCCTTGCATGCCCGAATGCTGTCATTACTGTAAGGTCAAGGATTGTCCGATTCGTTCAGAACCGTTCCGTAGAGAGATCAACTGGACGCCCGTAAACGTGACAAAGAATATGAAGCATTTTCGGAAATCGTAGGGCGAAAAATCAGCGGAATTTCATTATATTTAGAACAACCACTTGGCTTAGCGATGGGCAGGAAATCCATTTTATTGGGATCTTTTTCTGCACATAAAAACTACTTGTGTCGATTCGGTGTTTATTGGATAGGAGACTTGATCTCCGGAGACATTTTTCGAGGCGTAAAGCAGCTTGCGTGACGCGTTTAAAATAAACTACTTATGAAAACGAAAGGAGAAGAAAATGATTGTCAAACATCATATTGAAGGCAGTAAAGGTGCCTTTATCGCATTAGAGGAGGGGAAGCAAGTCGGTGAGATGACCTATTCCCAAGCTGGGGATGAAAAATTTATTATCGACCATACAGAAGTGGATCCTGAGGAAAAAGGAAAAGGGATTGGACATGTTTTGCTCTACAAGGCGGTAGAATATGCACGAGACCATAACATGAAGATTGTACCCTTATGTCCTTTTGCAAAGGCTTCCTTTGATCGCGACGTGCATATTAGAGATGTGTTATTTCAATAATTTATAGGCGAATGAAAATAGTTGTTATCGGTGGAAGTGGCGCAACGGGGAGAGAATTGGTGCTGCAATTATTAGCAGATCCACGGGTTGAATCTGTGGTCGCTTTGGTTCGAAAGCAATTTTTTTCGTCAAACCTCAAGCTTCGCGAGGTCGTGGTGGATTTCGACCATTTAAAAGATTATGCGAATGAAATTCAGGGAGATATTGCGTTTTCTACACTGGGGACAACGTTAAAACAGGCTGGCGGCAAACAAGCGCAATGGCGAGTCGACCACGATTATCAAGTGGAATTTGCCGACATTGCACGGACCAATAAGATGTTCACTTTTGTTCTGTTGTCATCTGCGAACGCTGCGGAAAAATCCCTGTTTTTTTACAGCCGTATGAAAGGGGCAGTGGAAAAGGAACTTGTCAAATTGAATTTTCCCAAACTGGTCATTGTTCAACCGGGACCAATCGATCGACCGGGATCGGATCGATCAGGGGAAAAGTTGGGGGTCTCGTTTGTGCGATTTCTAAATCGATTTGGCTTGTTTAAAACGTATCGTCCGATTACCACAATTTCACTTGCTGAAGTGTTAATTCAATGCGGTTTCTCCGACACCGCAGACAGCGTTGAGCGTATTGGTCTTCGGGAAATTTACGCGATGACGTCCACTGAGTAGACTGAATCACCGTGGTTTCACGGCGTTTTTATCCGTTTATGACGATTATTTTTCCTTTACGGTATTCTGAGTTGGCTATGGCAATTTCGTTTTCATTTTGTTATCTTTAGGCGAATTTTGAGATTGGGCCGTTACACGGTCCGTTTCATTTCTTTGCAAAAAAACTATCATATCAATAGAAAACTATGTCATCTAAAATCATTTACACAAAAACAGATGAAGCGCCATTACTGGCAACTTATTCATTTCTACCGATCCTTAAAGCGTTTGCAAAAACGGCTCATATTGACGTAGAATTAAGAGACATTTCTTTAGCAGGACGTATCCTTGCTAATCTTAACTCATATTTGCCGGCAGACCAACAAACGCCTGATGCACTTGCTGAATTGGGACGGTTAGCCTCTACACCAGACGCGAATATTATTAAACTACCGAATATTTCTGCTTCAATTCCGCAGTTGAAAGCTGCCGTAACAGAGTTGAAAAAAGCGGGCTATGCGTTGCCCGATTATCCCGATGAGCCAAAAACGCCTGAAGAGGAAGAAATCAAGGCGGCATATGCAAAAGTATTGGGTTCGGCTGTTAACCCCGTTTTACGTGAGGGAAATTCTGACCGCCGGGCACCTAAAGCCGTGAAAAATTATGCCAAATCCAATCCACATCGGATGGGAGCTTGGGCATCTGATAGTAAAACAAATGTCGTATCGATGCAAGACGGTGATTTTTATAGTTCCGAAAAATCAGTCACTGTTCCTGAAGACACGCAGTTTAGAATTGAATTCGTAGCGGACAATGGCGAAACGAAAGAACTCAAAGGTCTTGCGCCGTTAAAAGCGGGAGAAGTTATCGATTCATCGGTGATGCGTATGCAAGCCTTAAAATCGTTCGTTACTGAAGCCATCGAGACAGCCAAATCATCCGGCGTATTGTTATCGGCTCATTTGAAAGCGACGATGATGAAAGTTTCCGA
>DXCW01000049.1 GCA_019115805.1 Candidatus Sphingobacterium stercorigallinarum | reverse complement strand
CGGCTGATTCCAATCGATTACCTGCCACATCATACCCGAGTAACCCCGTTGTTTGGCTAGTGCGATGGTGTGGTCAAGAAGCAATTTGCCGTATCCTTTTCCTCGCATATGTCGAGTCACGACGATATCTTCCAAATAGAGGCGGCGTCCCTTCCAGGTCGAGTAGCGGGTGTAATACAGGGACATGCCCACGACTTGATCTTCTACTTCTGCTAGTAACGCAGCCCATACCGGGTTTTCACCAAAGCCTGCATCGATGAACTCCTCCATGCTGACGGTGACTTGTTCGGAAGCTTTTTCATATTCGGCAAGCTCTCGGATCAAGTCCATCATCCGCGGACCATCTTCACGCTGTGCGGGTCGGATTAGTATACTCATTCTGTTGCTTTGAAATGTTTAATCGAACGTTTTCCAAAAATTTGACTACCAATTCTCACCATGTTACTGCCTTGTTCGATGGCGATTTTATAATCTGAGGACATGCCCATGGATAAGGTGTCAAAATGATGCTCTTGAGGGAAAAATGTTGTTTTAATTCCATCAAATAGCATTTTTAACTCATAAAATTCCTCTTTAATCATCTTTTGATTCTCCGTGTTGGTCGCAATACCCATCAGACCGCGAATCCGTACATGTTTCAAGGACTGAAACTCCGGGCTGCGCAGCAGTTCAATCAGCTCCGCGTGATCCAACCCATACTTTGTCTCTTCATCGGCGATATAGATCTGAAGCAAGCAATCGATTTTGCGGCCCGCCTTTTCCGCTTGTTTGTCAATCTCCTTTAAGACCTTGAACGAATCTACTGAATGAATGAGCGTCACGAAAGGGGCGATATACTTTACTTTATTGGTTTGCAAGTGTCCCACCAAGTGCCACTGAATATCCTTGGGCAGTTCCTCATATTTTCCGACTAATTCTTGAACTTGATTTTCGCCAAATACCCGTTGTCCAGCTTGGTAGGCTTCCAAAATTTCTTCGTTGGATTTTGTTTTCGAAACGGCAATTAATTGAACACCTATTGGCTGGAGTTCATTTTGAAATGTTGTGATTGTAGACGCAATACTCATAATGAAAAAGGATTGTGTTTGATTTAATTGGAAGCTATGTTCGCGCTTTTCCGTAAATTTGTACAAATTTACAAAATGCAACGATTAATACTTCTTTTGCTTTCTTTGTTTTTTCTCAGCGTAGGGTGTAAACGGGAATTACCTGAAGGAATTTTGCCTGAGGAACAGATGGCGGAAGTGATGAGCGAGGTGCATATCCTAGATGGGTATATCTCCAATATGCCGTCGGACAGTGCGAAACGAGTCATCCAACCCTTATATGAGCAATTGTTGGGGAAACACGGTTTGGACTCGATATCTTTTACGAAAAATGTCGACTATTATTTCGGAAATCCGGCGTTGACACAGCATACCTACGACCGAGTAATCAAAAAACTCGAGGAGCAAGAACGGTTGTTTTTGAGCAGAGATTCGTTGACCCACGCCCTGACGCAAGACAGTTTGCGCCGTGTAACACGGCTAATGCAACGGGCTGATTTAGCGACGCGACGTCTGTTAAATGCAGGAGAAGACACGACCGAGCTGACCATCGCCGAGCGAACCAGACGATTGTATGAAACGAGCGGTATGGAGCGCTTGTGGGAAAATCACCTCCTGCGTCAACCGGATTCTCTAGCGACTCTACAGATGAAAGAACAAACTGACGCGCTCGATGAACCGAAACCTACAGCGGAACCACAGGAAAAGGTGGAGCCGGATACGATACGACCCGACACCTCAGGACGGCATCCGGTAAAGAAACTTGAATACAAACCTGTCAAACGCTCTACACGTTGAGCGCACAGAAGGAACAAAAATGAGCATGATTTATCCAGATAATGCAGCCGATAAGCTCGGATTTCTTGAAATTAAAGCGCTGATCAAAGAAAAGTGTTTGAGTCAGGCAGGAAAGATGATGATCGACCGCATTCAACCGCAGTATAAATTCGATCTGATCGACCGGTTTTTAAGGCAGACCAGTGAGTTTAAGGATCTTCTTCAACACGATTCCCCATTGCCGATAGATCATTTCTACCCGATGAAGGAAACGGTCGAGAAAATACGGGTGGAAGGTACTTTTCTTTTGGAGGAGGAGCTGTTCCGAGTGATGCTTTCGCTGCGTACAGTCTACGCGCTGATTCGCTATTTTCAGGAGCGAGAAGATCAATATCCGCAGTTGCACCTGCTGTTTGAGCATTTACCGATTGAGAAAAATGTACTTCGGCAGATCGAGGCGGTCATTGATGAACGGGGAAAAGTAAAGGATAATGCCTCTAAAGCATTATTGGACTTATCACAGCAGATACAAAAGACCGAATTAGAGGCGCGTAAACGGTTGGACACGGTATTCAAACAAGCGCAGCAAAACGGCTGGACCGCAGATGGGAATTTAACCATCCGTGATGGCCGTCTCTGTATTCCTATTCTCGCAGAGAATAAGCGAAAAATCAAGGGATTGATTCACGATGAATCGGCAACGGGGCAAACAGCGTTTATAGAACCTGAGGAAGTGTTTCATTTAAACAATAAAGTGCGCGACCTGAATTTCGAATACAGACGAGAGGTCGTGCGCATATTAAC
>DXCW01000048.1 GCA_019115805.1 Candidatus Sphingobacterium stercorigallinarum | reverse complement strand
GAATAGTAGTTCATCATCATAAAGAACGTGTTGGCAAAATCCAATGCCTCGGTCGATTCATACATGATGAAGCTCTTGGCCAGGTAACCGTGTAAGTTCATGGCACCCAAGCCTACGGAGTGTAACTCTCTATTGGCCTTTGCGATCGAAGGAACCATTTCAATATCGGTCACATCCGAAACTACTGTTAATGCACGCATCGCACTTTTAACAGCTTCTTTGATGCGCTTGTTGTCCATCACTGTCGCAATATTCAGCGATCCTAAGTTACAAGAGATGCCGTAGCGAATAGTGTCTTCTTTGCCGTAAATGTTGATGTCTGACACCTCGGAAACTTGCATGATTTCGGTACACAGGTTCGAGAATTTCACTTTTCCTATGCCGTTCAATGCGTGCGCCTTGTTGGTGTTTTCTTTGAAGAAAATATACGGATAGCCGGACTCTTTTTGAGTTTGTGCTATTTTCACCAGAAGATGGCGTGCATTTATTTTTTTCTTCTTGACGTTCGGATTGGTAATCAATTCATCGTACATGGCATCCATATCAATTTCATCCAAGTACTGATTGTATTCCTGCTTAACGGTGTGCGGATAAATTAAATAGCACGGCTCGTCTTTCTCTGCTAGCTCCATAAATTTGTCTGGAACTATAATTCCAATGGATAGCGATTTGATACGAACCTTTTCGTCTACGTTGATTTTCTTACAGTCTAAGAATTCTTCAATGTCGGAATGGAAGATGTTCAGGTATACGGCCCCAGCTCCCGGACGTTGCCCCAATTGATTGGCATAGGAAAAGGTGTCTTCCATGATTTTCATGATCGGCAAGACGCCGCCAGCACGACCTTCTACACCTTTGATCGCTTCGCCACGTGCACGAATCTTTGAAATGTTAAACGAAACACCTCCACCGATGGATGATAATTTCATCGCAGAATCTACCGCGTATCCAATCCCGTTTAGGTTGTCTCCGATCTCGTCGAGGAAACAAGAAACCAGTTCCCCAGAACGTTTTTTACCCGCATTCAAGAATGTCGGGGTTGCGGGTTGATATTCTTGATTGATCATGATTTCCGCATACTGTATCGCTTTTTGGACACCTTCCTCGCGCGCTAGAAACAACGCAACGGCTACGATCCGATCTTCATAGCGCTCTAAAAACTTCTCTCCGGAATCATCCCGCAAGGCATAACTTTGGAAGAATTTAAAAGCCGACATGAACGACTGGAAACGGAACTTTTTATCGAATACGAAATTGTATACCTGATCTATTTCCTCAAAGGTGAACCATTGATAGAAGTCAATGTAGTAGTCATTCTCAATCAAATAATCAATCTTTTCCTTTTGTGTATAAAAGAAGACTGTGTTTTTGTTGACGTACTCCAAAAAATAGGCGCGAACCGCCTCTTTATCTTTTTCTAGGCTAAACTCGTCATCATGTTTGATCATGATTTCGTTGTTAAGCAATATCCAGTTTTTCGCTACCTCGTTTGCTATCATAGTATTGGTTTTTTATGATGTCAATAAATTGATTAATGTCTTCCATCGTGCCTGAAAGCTCAAATTTCATAGCTACGGGCACACTGAAAGCCTCAGAAGTTTTGTTTGCGGCCACCCCGAAGTTTTGTCCCCAATTCCGGTTGCCACTCGATGTAACCGAGTGGATGAGGTGCGCATTCGCTCGCATGAATCGCTCTGTTTTTTCTGGGATCTTCCCGAAATTTGTGGTATAGGTGATCAGATGCCCCTGTTCGGTTACCTCGATATCATCTTGAATGCGGATGGCGCTCCAACCCGTGATTTGAACGACTTTATTGATAAATCGTTCAACATTTCCGGTTCGTGAATCATAATATAAATAGATCATACAGCCTCCGGTTTGTATTGTTTACAGTGCAATTTGTTCCAATTCTTCCGGTTTGAACCCAATGATCCTGGTTTTGATCTCGTCGTCTTCCAGGACAATGACTGTAGGTACAGTCCGAACTTTAAACTTCACAGCTAACTCTGGGTCATCGAATGGATTTATGGTCTCATAAGTGACTCCTTTGTTGTCCAGGTAAGCCGACACTTGTGCGCATGGCGCACAGTCATTTTTTTCGAATTTAATGATTCTTGCCATGGTGATATATAATGTTTTTAAAGAATAAGCACTAAATTGAAGGGCTCGGTCTTTATAGATGAATATTAAAATGTAGAGCCGAGAAGACTAATAATTTCTCGAGTAGAACAAATATGCCATATTTTCTTTCGCTTGACTAACGATACTTTTCCACACCGCGCTCACGAAACGATGTAAAACGCTATCGGTAGCATTTGTTCCTTGGTAATGGCCTGATAGACAGTCTGATTTCTATGTGGATAACTTTGGTTGTGGGTTTGTTAGCTAAAAAAATGTAGGGGCAATGGTTCATCTTTCTATTGTCAATTTTCATCTTCATCCTTGCGAATTATACATAAAATTGCTAACGTAATAAAGACGTGATTTTATAGCGTAAATTTGCTCACCTCATCCTAAATTTTTAGTTTCACCACAGCATACCGGAGGGAGACTCCGTCACCCATAAATGGGAATGCCAAATGGACTTTTTTTTAAAACCAAATTGCAATTATGAATTACAAATTTATTCTGCCATTTTTCTTGCTGTTTTCCACGGCGGTGAGTGCACAAGAAAATGTCACGTTTCAGAAACCTGCACCGGAGATCTTAGAATTGGCTGATTATAAGCGTCCCCCATCGGTCCAAATTAGCCCGGACAAACAATGGGTGCTGCTCATGACGCGCCCGACCTACAAGTCCTTAGCTGACTTGGGGCAGGAAGAAATTCGTCTTGCCGGTATACGCATCAATGCAAAAACGAAAATCTCGAGTACGGAGACTTATTTCAATGAATTGCAAATACAATCCTTAGACGGAAAGACATCGTATCAAGTGGCGGGGCTGCCAGAAAATCCGCAGTTATCCAATTTAGCATTCTCTCCAGATTCGAAGAAGTTAGCGTTTACGCATACTGGGGAAAACGGGGTTTCTCTTTGGGTATTAGACCTGGCATCCCAACAGGTAAAACAACTTTTGGATTATCGATTAAATGCCGTTCTGCATGATCCCTTTATGTGGTATAAGGATTCTGAACGTCTTTTAATAAGCTGGAATGAAACCGATCAGGAATTTGACTTGTCTGAAGAACAACTCCCGACCGGGCCGGTGGTTTCCACTAGCGATGGAACCGTGTCTCAATTGAGAACCTACCAGGATTTGCTAAAGAATCCGCAGGATGAAAAGGCTTTCGAGACATTGGTCGGTTCGGAATTGGCTTGGATAGATTTGAATGGTCAGATCGAAAGGTTTCAATCCAGTGCAATGCATTACCATAGCTCATTTTCTCCTGACGGGCAATATGTGTTGATTACCACATTAAAGCGACCTTTCTCGTATATCGTACCCTACCGTTCCTTCCCACAGGAGACCAGTGTATACGATTTAAAAGGGAACCTAGTTAAACAGGTTAATGAGACACCGTTAATTGAGGTGATGCCTAAAGGGTTTTCTTCTGTCCGGACCGGAAAACGTTCGATTTCTTGGCGTTCTGATCAACCTGCTACGCTCTACTATGTGGAGGCTTTAGACGGCGGGAATGCAAACGAGCCCGCCGAGTTCCGTGATGAACTGTTTACTTGGGAAGCGCCATTTAGCGACCAGCCTCGTTCAGTGATGCAGTTAGCGGATCGCTACGCTGGAGTGGCGTGGGGAAATGAAGATTACGCCTTGGTTTACTCACAATGGTACGATACGCGTAACTTGAAGACATTCGTATTAAACCCCAAAACCTTAGAAAGCCGTCTATTGCATGATCGCAACAGGCAGGACATTTATAATGACCCAGGACAACCGCACTTCGAAAAAAATAAGCTGGGCGCGTATAGTCTTTATGTGAAAAATAACAAGACCTACTGGTTAGGAAGAGGTTATACGCCAGAAGGGGAGTATCCTTTCATTGAAGAGCTGGACATGAAAACATTGAAGAGCAAGCGCATTTATACAGCGCCTGAATCAGAATTGCAGGAGCGTATCGCCAGCGTTATCGACATCGACAAAGGAGATGTGCTCATCTCGTTGCAATCGGCCAGTCAATTCCCGAACTATTTTGCTAAAAATATCAAGTCGGCTAAACAACAAGCGGTCACCCATATCGAAAACCCGTTCGCTTCGCTTGCTGATGTACACAAGGAGGTGCTTGATTATAAGCGTAAGGATGGTGTAGCCCTTTCCGGTACGCTGTATCTTCCGCCGAATTACGACCGCAATAGCGGCGAGAGATTACCGCTTTTAATTTGGGCCTATCCACGGGAGTATAAAGACAAAAATACGGCGGGGCAAAGTACCAACAACCCTAAAGAATTTACCTTTCCGAGTTACGGCTCCTTTATTTATTGGGTGATGAAAGGCTATGCGGTACTCGACAATGCAGCATTCCCCATCGTGGGTGAAGGTGACGAGGAACCCAACGACAGCTTCATTCCACAATTGGTCGCCAATGCAGAGGCAGCCATTGATGCCGTCGACGCGCTGGGATACGCCGATCGTAACCGAGTAGCGGTGGGTGGACACTCGTACGGGGCCTTTATGACGGCCCATTTATTGAGTAATTCAAACCTCTTTGCCGCAGGAATTGCACGGTCTGGTGCGTACAATAGAAGCTTAACGCCATTTGGTTTCCAGAGCGAACAACGCAATCTATGGGATGATCCCGAATTGTACATCACCATGTCACCGTTCTTTAGTGTAAACCGCGTGAAAGCACCTGTATTGTTGGTCCATGGTGAAGCCGACAATAATCCCGGAACCTTTACCTTGCAAACCGAGCGTTATTTCCAAGCGCTGAAGAATTTAGGGGGGACAGCCAGGATGGTTATTTTACCACGTGAATCACACGGATACGCGGCAAAAGAAAATATTTTTCACCTGCTTTGGGAGCAAGATCAGTTCTTGGAGAAATATGTCAAGAATAAAGGTCAAGGCGAGGAAGAATAGTAGGCGATTGTTTCTTTATCCTTTGCTTTAATACATACACTGCCCCCGGAACTCCTTTGGTGTTTTGGGGGCATTTTTTATGCGTGTCACCTACGCCAACGTTATAAATTAATTCATCGCCTTTTTCCTCAATCATCGGTGTTTTCCCGACAACCGAGACCTCATCGATCTTTTCTCTTCTTTCAACGGTGCTCCTGAAACAACGTTCAACCTACTAAATTTACTAAGCAATAGGCGCTTGGTCCGGCGGATCGTTTCGAACGGTTTGGACAAGAAAGCTAGGTCAGTTGGGTTTGTAACAAATTCGTGCTTAATGGTCTTTGGTTGCTAGGTAAAAAAACAACGACCATTAAATAATAACGGCCGTTGCATTCACTTATTTTGGAGGGTTAGTTGCGTTTTTAAACCAAATACTCAAATAAAGTTTGGTCTTTATTCAGTTCAATGAAATCGAATTTGTACGTTTTCAATCGCTCAATAAATGAAATATAGTCATTTGGATGATTTAATTCAATACCAATAAGCGCGGGACCTCTTTCTCTTTCCGTCTTTTTAATATACTCGAAGCGTGTAATGTCATCCTTTGGCCCCAGTACTTCGGTTACCAATAAGCGGAGTGCGCCTGGTCGCTGAGGAAAGCGGACAATGAAGTAATGTTTGAATCCCTCGTACAATAAGGAAAGCTCTTTTATTTCGCTCATTCGGTCGATGTCGTTGTTCCCGCCAGACACGACGCAAACGACTTTTTTTCCTTTAATTTCCTCACGATGGAAGTCTAAAGCAGCAATGGAAAGAGCACCAGCGGGCTCCGCTACAATGGCGTCCTTATTATAGAGTTCCAGTATCGTCGTACACACTTTTCCTTCTGGGACCGATTTCACATTGTCTAGCAACTGGGAGCTGATTTGAAAATTCAAAAGTCCTACCTTTTTCACTGCAGCACCATCGACAAACTTATTGATACGCTCGAGTTCCAGCGGCTCGCCTGCTTGAAGCGCGGCTTGCATAGAGGCAGCGCCTTCGGGTTCTACACCGTAGCACTTTACCCCAGGAGCATGCCTTTTTATATGATAGCTAATGCCGGAGGATAATCCGCCTCCTCCAATAGGCACAATAATGACTTCTACTTCGGGCAGCTCATCTAAAATCTCGACGGCGACCGTCCCTTGCCCCTCGATAATTTTTTCATCATCGAATGGTGGAATAAAGGTCATTTCGTTTTCTTGGGTGTAGCTTAACGCCGCTTTTTGACAATCATCAAAGGTATCTCCCGTCAGGACAATCTCGATTTGGCCATTTCCCCACATTTCGGTTTGGGTAATCTTTTGTCTGGGTGTAGGACCAGGCATGAAGATTACACCTCGGATACCTAATTTTTTGCAGGAGAGCGCGACGCCCTGTGCATGATTTCCCGCGCTGGCACACACCACACCTTTTTCCAATTCTTCCTGATCCAGGCTAGAGATTTTATTAAACGCCCCGCGTATCTTATAGGAACGCACGGCTTGTAGATCTTCCCGCTTGAGGTAGATGTCGGCTCCATATTTTTCGGAAAGATGGAGGTTGTATTGCAACGGCGTGTGATGAACGACTTCCCGGATGCGCTGGCTGGCAGCATTCGAGTCTAAAGTTAAAGTGGAAAGATCTAAATTCATCTTATTCTCGATTAGGTTATGCGATAGTCTGGCCCGAAGGCCAGAGCTATTAATTGTCTTTTAGCAGAACGTGAAGATCCTCGTCAGCTATATTTTTTTTGGCATCAGCCATGATGAGGAAGCGTTGGTAACATTCCGCTAATTTCTCTTTGTCAAGCTGATAGCCTAAGCGTTCTAAATGGTGCTTGAGTGCGTGCCGACCAGATCGCGCCGTTAGGATGATATCCGCTTCCACCAAGCCCACATCTTCGGGCTTAATGATCTCGTAGTTTTCTCGGTGTTTTAAAAAGCCGTCTTGGTGAATGCCTGAACTGTGTGCAAACGCGTTCCGACCGACGATCGCTTTATTGTGCTGTACCGGCATATTCATCATGGTGCTTACCTTTCTGGAAATAT